>JANQSB010000666.1 GCA_028284295.1 Myxococcota bacterium
CAACATCGAACGCAAGGGTGTGTACGCCGAGGCCACACGCCCCGAGAACCGCACCCCGCGCTGAGCGCGCGCGGTGGCAGCAGGCCCGCCCCCGACCGCCTGCCCCGCCGACGACGGCCGGACAGGCTTCGTCGGCGGGGCAGGCGGTCGAGGGCGGACCTGCTGCCACCGCGCGCGCTCAGCGCGAGGTGCGGTTCTCGAGGCGTGTGGCCTCGGCGTACACACCCTTGCGTTCGATGTAGACCTGCTCGCGCATCTTCTCGATCCAGATCATGTATTCCTGCTCCATCTTCTGCGCGAAGAGCTGCTGCTCGATGGCCGGGCGGGCCTGCTCGAAGCTGACGGGCTGGAACTCGCGGCGATCGACCACCTCCAGCAGGTTGCAGCCGAAGGACATCGGGATGACGGGGCTCACCTCTCCGGGCTGCAGGCTGCGGATGGCGGGCGCCATCCAGCCCGCGAGCTCATCGGTGTGGACCCAGCCCAGATCGCCGCCCCGCTCGGCGTTGATGTCGGAGAAGCGCGAGGCCGCCTGCTCGAAGCCCATCGAGCCGTCGACGATCTCGCCGCGAACGCGCTCGGCGATCGCGCAGGCCGCTTCGCGCCCGCGCATCTTCTCCGCGGCGACCGCGATCAGCATGTGACGCAGGTGCACCTCCGCGCCGGACGAGCGCTGGTCGCCGTACTTCTGCTTGTAGACCGCCTCCACCTCGTCGTCGCTGATGTGGACCCGCGAGCGGACCATGCTTCCCAGCACCTTGTTGCGCTCGATCTCGCCCTTGATCTTCTCGCGGTACTCCTCGGGGGTGAGTCCGTGGCTCGCGATGCTGCGGTTCATCTGCTCGAGGGTCAGCCCGTTCTCGCGGGCGATGGACTCGATGGCAGCGGTGACTTCCGCGTCGGTGGCCTGGAGCTGCGCCCGGCGCACGACGTCCTCGATCAGACGCTGCTCGATCAGCCGTTCGAGGGCCTCGGCGCGCATCGCCCGGATCTCGGCCTCCGAGACTCCCGCCTTGCGCATCCGCGCCTCGATGGGTGCGGACAGCCGACGGACCTCCGACACCAGCACCACGCCGCCCCCGACCTGGGCCGCGATGCCTTCCACGAGCATCTCGTTCTCGCCCTTGGAGCCCTCTTCCGGCTCGATCAGGGCCTGGATTCCCTGGGAGCCGAGGCCCGGTCCGAAGAAGCCACCCTGCACCTCGGGGGGAGCGTCGGCCTGGGCCCGGGCCGTTCCCGCCCACGCCACCCCGGCCAGCGCGAGAACGCAGGCGAGGCCGATCCGGATGGACGGGGCGATGGGCGTCATGCTGTCGAGAGCACCTCTTTCCTGGCTTCCCGGCCGCCCCTGGCACTGGGGCCCGGGCCGAACCCGGATCTTAGCGGAGCGGTACCGGCGTCGGGCGAGCGACCGCGGCCGGGCGCCCTACCCTGTCTCCCCGCATCCCTGGTGAACCGCCCACGAGGAGATCCCCATGGCCCGTTCGTCCGCCTACGAGAAGTACCCGGATCACACGATCACCGTCGAGCCGAGCGGCTCGCGCGTACGCGTGGAGTTCGCCGGCGAGACGATCGCGGACACCACCCGCAGCCTGCGCCTGCTCGAGGCCCGCTACCCGGCGGTCCTCTACCTGCCGCGGGAGGACCTGCGCGGGGAGCTGCTCGAGAAGACCGACCACAGCAGCTATTGCCCCTTCAAGGGGCACGCCAGCTACTACACGATCCGCGTCGGGGACCGCAGCTCCGAGAACGCCATCTGGAGCTACGAGGACCCCTACGACCAGGTCGCGGAGCTGAAGGACTGCATGGCCTTCTATCCCGATCGCGTGGACGCGCTGCACGAGGAGTAGGCACCGTCCGAGAGAAGCGGCACGCAGTCGCTCGCATCCAGCGCCGTGGCCAGGGGAAGGTCCGCCTCGTGGCCGCGAGCCCGCTTCTCCAGTCCCGACGGGCAATCCGCGATCGCCTCCGGGAGCCGGTCTCGAAGCGAGCGGAAGAGTGCCGCCGCGGCCGCCGCGTCCGGAGAACGAGAGAGCGCGGCGGGCAACGCGTCGATGATCGCACCCGCCCCGCACAGGTCCTCGAAGGCCGGTCGCAGGCTGCCGTCGCCGGGCCATCGCTCGCCCGCCGGAACGACCCCGATGGCGCCGCCCGCGTCGCGGCGCAGGTCCTGGAGGCAGGAGGCCGCATGCTCGGCGACCGCCGTGCGGTTTCGGAGGCAGCCCGCGAGCGCGGTCGTGCCTCCGACGGCCAGGGACAAGGTCGAGCCGTTGGGCGATGGCAGGACGAGCCGGGTGCCCGCCTCGATGCGCGTCAGGGTGGTCGGGCGCAGGCTGTAGCCGTGCTCGTTGTGGCCGGCGAGCAGTGCATCCCGGTCCGCGGCGAAGCGTGCCGCGCCGTCGTCCCGGAAGCGATAGGGGAAGACCGTCGCTCCCCGGGCGGTCGCGATCTCGACGCAGGTGGTGAAGGAGAGCACGTCCACCACGATCACCACGCGGCACCAGGGGGCGAGCGCCTCGACGGCGCGCGGGCCCCACTCACACCGGACCGTGTAGTCGGCCTGACGGGTCCACGGCGGCTGGGGCGCGGGCGCTGCGGGAGTGGGGTCGGCCAAGCCCGACCAGGGTAGCAGTGCACCGGCAACTCATCGGCAGTTCGCGCCGCGGTGCTTCAAGGCGCCGGCTGTCCCGCCGAAGAGCAGGAGGAGCTCGCATCCCCCTCTCTGGAGGCCTCCATGCTCCGACCGACATCCGTTTCGTGGCGGGCACTCCCCGCACTCGTCGCACTCTCTGGCGCCCTGTGTCTGGGTTGCGACGACCCCGTCCAGGCCATCACCCAGGCGATCGACGAAGGCAAGAAGGCCGCCGTCGCACAGGCGCGTGCGGAGGCATCGGGTGAGAGCTACGAGGACGACGAGGCCGCCAAGAAGGCGGCCGGGGGCATCTCCCTCGGGCCGGGGCACGCCAAGCGGCTCTACTACCAGTTCATCGACAGCCGGGGCCGTGTGGCCTTCGTCGAGCGTCTCGAGGACGTGCCGGCGTCCTGGCGGGACAAGGTCGGCTTCGTGGAGATGGACTCGCCGCCGCCGCTCTCGCCGGCCATGGCCGAGCAGACCCGCGACCGTCGCTACGCGGCGTCCGGTGGGGGTGCCCGCCCGGGTGGCACGCGTCTGGCGGCGCGAATGCCCGATCCGGTGATCCTCTACTCGGCCGACTGGTGCGGCTGGTGCCAGAAGGCGAAGCGACACCTCGACGGCATGGGGATCAACTACGAGATCCGCGACATCGACATTCCCGCCAACCTGAACGACCTGGTGGCCAAGACCGGACAGAAGGGCATTCCGGTTCTCGACGTCGGCGGACGCATCGTCACGGGCTTCAGCCCCGAAGAGTACGAGCAGCTGGTCCGCGCGCGCGGCTGAGCTTCGAAGCCCTCTCAGTCGACGGGTCGCGCGCCCAGCTGGACGAGCAGGTCCTGGGCGGCGTCGAAGAGTGCGCGCGGCGGTGAGCCGGCCGGAACGCCCGGTGCGTGGATCTTGTGGTCCGGCGTCACCCGGATGCCGGCACCGGCACGGGTCATCAGCTGCACGAGTCGCTGGGGGTCGATGGTCGGCGTCTCGGAGACGGTGAGCACGAGCTGCCCGCGACCGGTCGAGACACCGAGAACGCCCAGGCTGCGCGCCATCAGCTTGACGCGGATCACGTCGAGCAGGTTCCGGGCCTCGTCGGGGAGCGGTCCGTAGCGGTCGAGAATCTCGTCCCGGACCCCGTTCAGCTCGCTGCCGTCCCGCGAGCTGGCGAGTCGCTTGTAGAGGACGAGGCGCTGGCTGGTGTCCGACACGTAGGACTCGGGCAGACGGGCCACCACGGGCAGTCGCACCTCGGGATCGATCTCCGCCTTGGCGATGTTGCCGCGCAGCTCCTCGATCGTCTCCTCGAGCAGCTCCATGTAGGTCTCGTAGCCGACGCTGCGCAGGTTGCCGGACTGCTCGGCGCCCAGCAGGTTGCCGGCTCCGCGGATCTCGAGGTCCATGTTGGCGAGCCGGAAGCCGCTGCCCAGCTCCGAGAGATCCTGGATGGCCTCGAGTCGCTTGCGAGCGTCCTCGCTCAGGGCACCCGGGTCCGACGGGAGCAGCAGGTAGGCGTAGGCGCGGTGGCTGCTGCGCCCGACCCGCCCGCGCAGCTGGTAGAGCTGTGCGAGCCCGAGCGTGTCCGCCCGGTTGATGATGATCGTGTTGGCCCGCGGAATGTCGAGGCCGCTCTCGATGATGGTGGTGCAGAGCAGGACGTCGGCCTCGCCGTGCTGGAAGGCCAGCATCTGGGCCTCGAGCTCGCGCTCGCGCATCTGGCCGTGGGCCACGATGACCTTCACCTCCGGGACCACGCGCGAGAGCATCTCGGCCAGGGCCGCGATGGTGCGCACCCGGTTGTGCATGAAGTAGACCTGCCCGCCGCGACGCACCTCGCGCAGGATCGCTTCCCGGATCAGGGCCTCGTCGAAGCGAGCCACCTGGGTCCGGACGGCGAGCCGGTCCACCGGCGCCGTGTTGATGAGCGAGAGGTCCCGAATTCCGGTGAAGGACAGCTGCAGGGTCCGGGGGATCGGCGTCGCGGTCAGGGTCACCACGTCGATGGTCTTCTTGAGCTTCTTGATCTTCTCCTTGTGGGCCACGCCGAAGCGGTGCTCCTCGTCGATTACCAGCAGGCCCAGGTCGCGGAAGCGGATCTTCTTCTGCAGCAGTCGATGGGTGCCGATCACGATGTCGACGCGACCGGCGGCGAGGCCTTCCTGGACCTCGCGCGAGTCCTTGGGGGTGCGGAATCGCGACAGCGACTCGACGGTGATCGGGTAGCCCTCGAGGCGCTGCCGGAAGGTCTCCTCGTGCTGCTGGCACAGGATGGTGGTGGGGACCAGCACCGCCACCTGCTTGCCGTCCATCACGGCGCGGAAGGCGGCCCGTACGGCGACCTCCGTCTTGCCGTAGCCGACGTCGCCGCAGACCAGACGGTCCATGGGCCGCGCGCGCTGCATGTCGGCCAGGACGTCCTCGATGGCGTCGGCCTGGTCGGGGGTCTCCTCGAAGGGAAAGGCGGCCTCGAACTCCTCGAAGTAGGCGTCTCGCGGCGAGAACGAGAAGCCCGGTGCCAGCTCGCGCGCCGCGTGCACGGCCAGCAGCTCGGAGGCCATCATGCGCAGGCTCTTCTTGACCTTGCGCTTGGCGCGCTCCCAGGTGTCGCCCCCGAGTCGATCGAGGCGCGGCTGCACGCCGTCGGCTCCGCCGTAGCGCTGCACCAGGTTGAGGCGATCCACGGGCAGGAAGAGCCGATCGCCACCCTCGTACTCGATCGACAGGAGCTCCGCGGGCATGCCGCCCACGGACAGCTCGACCAGCCCCCGGTAGGCGCCGATCCCGTGGTCCACGTGGACGAGGAAGTCGCCGACGGCGAGCTGGCCGAGGCCGTCGATGGACGCGCTGTCGCGCCAGCTCGCCCGGCGTCGCTGCTTCTGGCGACGCCCGAAGATCTCCTCCTCGGTCAGGACCGAGAGCTTCTCGGACGGCAGGTCGAAGCCCGCGCTGAGTGGCGTGACGCGGATCTCGATCCGGCCCGGCGCCGCCCAACGCGACACCGGCCGCGGATCGGTCGCGATGCGCGCCTCGATCCCGTAGTCGTCCAGCAACGCCTGGAGGCGGTCCGCCGAGGAGAGCGACGAGCAGCAGATCGCGATGCGGAAGCGCTCGGAGCAGCGCTCCTCGAGTGCGTGGGCCAGGGGAAGGAGCGCGCGGTCGTGGGTGCGGGTCTGGATGAGCTCGCGTCGCAGCTCGTCGTGGGAGCTGGTGTGGAGGTGCAGGCGCGACCGGGTGCTCTCTTCTTCGAGTTCCTGGATCACGTCCAGGCGTTCGAGCGAGATCGGGTTCCGTGCGCGCAGCCGGGCTTCGAACTCGTCCGGGTCGAGGAGCAGCTGCTGGGGCTCGAGGACGGGCCTGCCGCTCTCGGCAGCGGCCACGTAGCCGCCGGCCGCCTCTTCGTAGTAGTGGTGGAGGCGCGAGCGTCCGCCCTCCGGGTCGTCGAGCACGACGAGCGCGTCGTCGGGCAGGAAGTCGAAGGTCGTCTCCTGGCCGGGCTGCAGCAGCGGGGCGAGCGCCTCGGCACCGGGCGGGACGTGGCCCCGCAGGAGCGCATCGATCAGCTCGTCGGCCTCCTGGGCCTTCGCCTTCGCCTTGCGGGCGAGATCCCGGATCCGGTCCGAGCGGTCGACGACCAAGTCGCGGTCGAAGAGCAGCTCCCGGGGCGGGGGCGCCACCACGCTGCCGAGCTTCTCCTGGGAGCGCTGGCTCGCCGCGTCGAACTCCCGGATCGACTCGATCTCGTCCCCCAGCAGCTCGACGCGAACGGGGCGCGGGAGGTGCGGTGGACACAGGTCGACGATTCCACCCCGCACGGCGATCTCGCCGGACTCCTCCACCAGGGACATCCGCGCGTACCCGGCCGTCACCAGGGTCTCGACCAGCGCGTCCCGATCGATCGTCTGGCCGACCTCCAGGTGCACGCTCCTGGCGCGAACCGCCTCACGCGAGGGCACCCGCAGTGCCATGGCGGTCCAGGGCGCGACCACGATGGGCGCCGGTCCCCGTCGCGGGGCCTGCTCGCCGCCGGCTGCGGCCAGCCAGCGGTAGAGCACGTCCATGCGCTGGGCGATCACGAAGGGCTGGGGGGAGAAGCGCTCGTAGGGGAGCGTGTCGTGGCGGGGGAAGGCGCGCGTTCGCCGATCGTCCTCCCGCTCGCCCAGGCAGCTGCGCAGGTCGTCCAGCAACGCGTCGGCGGCCTTGGCGCTGGCCGTCAGGAACAGCAGGGGCGCGTCGCCGTGCTCCTGGGCCAGCCGCGCGCCCACCAGGGCCCGGGACGCCCCGCGCAGTCCCGTGAGCCGCAGTGGCCGCTCGCGCTCGCGGACCCGGGCCAGGACGCGGTCCAGCGAGTCGCCCGCGCTCGTCCCGTCGGCTCCGGCTCCCGCCATCCGTTCTGCTCTCCCGGTCCCCGACGTCCGCGGACGTCGTCCGCACGCAGAAAGGCCCGGGCGCGCTCCCGGGCCGGGGGCCCTGCGGGCCGGGAGCCCGCTCGGGAGTGCGTCCAGGCACTTCGCTTCTTCGGATCGCGAGGTTAGCCCACGCAGCGAGTCGGCCCGGCCCGCGGTCTTGCGCCGGTGGGTGCTACGTTGGCGCGGCCGAGCCCCCCGAAAACTGCCGGCGCCCGGTCCCCTGCGGTCGGAGCGCGTCTTCGGGGTCGACTCCATGGTCTCGCGCCTCGTCACCGTCTTCCTGGTCCTGCTGCTCGGGGTGAGCGGCTTCGCGGCCTTCCGGCTTCTCGAGGCGAGCATCGCCGCCGAGGTCTACCGGGATCGGCTCTCGGAGCTGTCGAGCGATTACGAGTCGCTGCGCGCCCAGTACAACGAGGCCGTGCGCCGCACGGCCGTCACCGAGCTGCAGGTCGAGGACGGCGTCCTGACCGTGGTGATCCGCACCGCCGAGGGAGACCTGCAGGCGCTGCCCACCGAGCTCGACCCCGCCAAGGAGATCTACGTCGACTACGTGGTGCACGGTGGGCGGCTGTGGATCCGACGCCTCTTCGACGAGGAGACCCCGCCCGACCAGGGACTGGTCGTCGACCCGCGCTTCGCGGACTTCGACTGGGACGCCTCCCAGGGCCACGGCAAGGCCGCCTACCGGGCGCTGGGCGAGGGGCGTTGGGTGGTGGACGTGACCGGCGACGGCTCGCTGGGCCTCGCCCGTCGCGAGGCCGACGACGCGGTGGACCTGGCACCGCCGCCGCCGGTGCGCGAGTACCCGCCCGTCGACCGGGCCGTCGAGGACCGGCTGGGGCGGGTGCGTCCGGGCGAAGCCCTGCGCTCGATCGCACGACAGGTCGACTGGAGGGGCTGAGACGGCCCCCGACGATGTCCGTCAAGCGGCGCCCTTCGCCGCCGCGGCCACGAAGTCGAGGGTTCTCCGGGCGAGCTTCGGCCAGTCGTGCGCGGCCTCGAGCCGTGCCCGCGCGGCCTTCCCCAACGCCTCCGCCCGGGCCGGGTCGGAGGCCAGCGCGCGCAGGGCGTCTGCCCACTGGGGGGCACCCGCGGCCGGGTCGAGCAGGACCGCGCTCTCGCCGTCGCGGAGCCCGGGTGCGATGCCCTCGAAGGCCACGATCGCGCGAGCCGCCTCCATGTAGTTCAGCAGCTTGATGGGAAAGCCCCCGCGCCGCCTTCGCGTCAGGACCGCGGCTCCGGCGGCGAAGTGGAGCGCGCGCGCCTCGCCGAAACCGTCGATCTCGAGGAAGCGCAGGTGGCGATGACGCGTGGGGCCATCCCGCGCGTCATGGGTGGCGACGAGCACCGGCACCTCCGGTGCGAGGCGGGCGGCCTCGTCGAGCAGCGACAGGTCCTGGTAGCCGTCGAGGTTGCCCGCGTACAGGGCGAAGCGCCCGGGCTCGACGCCGGCGCGGTGGCAGACCGCCTGCTGCTCTTCGGGCGTCGGGTCCGCCGCACGCTCGAGTCCCGGCGGGACCACGCAGACCCGGCCCCGCGCCCGCGACTCGAGGCAGACCCGCGCGTCCTCCGAGAGGACCAGGATGCCGTTCGCACGCCGTGCGATCCAGCCGTCGATCGCGTGGCCGGTGCGGTCGAGCTCCTGTGCGAAGCGCACCGGCCCGTAGGCGGAGAGCTCGAAGGCGAGCAGCGTGTGGGCGACGTAGACCACGGGTACGCCCGTGACGGCGCGTGCCAGCAGCGACACGACGGCGGCCTCGGCGTTGTGGGCGAGCACCGCATCGAAGCGGTCGCGTCGGCATCGGCGGACCAGGTCGGCACACAGGGCCGCATCGGCGAGCGGCTTGCCGGGCCCCGGTCCGGAGCGTTGCCGTCGCGGAGCCAACCAGCCCGGAAGCCGGGCGTAGCTCAGGATCTCGCACGACGCGCCCGCGGTCTCGAGCGCGCTTGCCTGCTGTGCGAGATAGACCTGCGAGCCCTGGGCGTACGGGAACGGGAAGGCGCCGATCAGCGCGAGGCGCATGGCCCCGTGGAGGCACCCGTCCCGGGCGCGCGTCGCAGCTCGCGGTACAGCGACGACAGCTCGAGCAGTGCGCGCAGCAGGACGCGCGGGTGCGCGCCGGTCTGGCGCCCGTGCACGCGGGGCCGATGGCTGACGGGAACCTGCCGGATGGTGGCGCCGCGTGCTCTCGCCCGGACCAGCATCTCGGTGTTCACGAAGGCGCCGATCGACTGGATGGGGATCGCGTCGAGCAGGGGCCGCCGGAAGACCTTGAACGCGCAGTCGATGTCGCGGACCCGGAGGCCGAAGAGCGCACGCACCAGCAGTCCCCAGGCCGACGCGATCGCCTTGCGGGGCCAGGGGTCGCGGCGCGGGAAGCGGTAGCCCGCCACGATGTCGAAGTCGTCCGCGTGGGCGAGCAGGCTTCCGAGCTCGTCGAGGTCGAACTGCAGGTCCGAGTCGCTGAAGAAGACCAGCTCGCCGCAGGCGCCCCGGATTCCCGAGCGGAGTGCCGCCCCGTAGCCGGAGTTGTCGCTGTGGCGCACCACGCGGACCCGCGCATCGCGCTCGCACCAGCGGTCGATGATCTCGCCGCTGCGGTCTCGTGAGCCGTCGTCCACCAGGACGATCTCGAAGTCCCGGGCGAGGGCCTCGCCGACGGCCAGGGCCTGCCGGATCAGCGGCCCCACGTTGCGCTCCTCGTCGAACACCGGAAACACCAGCGAGAGCTCGGGCCGCCCGGGCGCGAGCTCGAGGGACGGGGTGGAAGCCGGGACGGGAGACAGGGCAGCCGGGTTCGCGGTCACTCGAGATACCCCATCGCCCGCAGACGGTCCGCCACGAGAGCCTCCTCTTGCTGGGTGTAGTCCTTCCGGGCCGGTCTCGCAGTGCTCCGGGCCCCTTCCCAGGCGATGCCCATCGCGTCCAGCAGCCACGGAGCGACGTCCACGAGCCGCTCGGGCAACGCCGGCTCCGGAGCGTTCGCGGCAATCAGGATGCCGTGCGCCCGGTGTACGCCGTTCATGCCGCGGCCTCGGCCGCCGGCGAGCTGATCGTCTCGGAGGCGTGTCACCGCAGCTCCCGCGCTCTCCCAGTCGGTGGGGACGAGAGAGAGACCGTAGCCCTCCTCCCGTGCGAGCTCGATCACGATGTCCGGGGCGCGGTCGACGAAGGGGCCGTGGTAGACGTCCTCCCGCCGGAGGGCGCGTCGGACCACCGGATCTCCGCCCGGGAGCTTCCAGTCCAGCAGCGTCGAGATGACGCGGTCGCGCGTGGCCTCGTAGTCGCCCGGCTCGACGGCGCCGCGGGCTTCGCGTCCCGCGAGGTTGATCCAGACCCCGGGCTGGGTGTTCGCCTCCTCGGAGAAGGCCGTCGTGGACGACCAGTCGATTCCGCCGAAGCGGACTGCGCTCTCCACCCGGGCGGCAGCGCCCCGTGCGCGACGGAAGAGCCACTGGGCGATCCCGGCGGGCAGCCAGCCCACCGCCGTATCGCGCAACCGACGGGCCAGACCCCCTTTCCGCGAGCCCCCATGAGGTGCCCGCGCCAGCAGGCCGCTGTCTGCGAGGTAGCGGTTCACGTGGACGACGCTGCGTGCCGCGCCTCCCATGCCGTGGTCCGACAGCACGACGCACAGGGCATCCTCGCCGAACTCCGCACGGAGCTCGCCGCAGGCCCGGTCGAGCCGCTCGTAGACCGACTCGATGGCGCCACGCCGCTGCTCGCTGGCGGCCGGGTCGTGCCGGGGCGAGTGCGGGTCGTGGTCGCGCCAGTAGTGGTGGCCGACGGTGTCGCTCTCGGAGAAGACCACGACCATCAGATCGGGCCCGGGTCGGGCGGCGTCTTCGCGCAGCACGCGCAATGCCTCTCGCGCGAAGGCGACCTTCGAGTCGATCCGGTCGAGCAGGACCGGCAGCGCCCGCTCGTGGAAGTCGCCGTCGGTCGCGCTCTCGGAGAGCCCCGGTCGCATCCAGGGCCCGACCGCGCCCGCGATGCGGCGGTAGAGGGCGGGGTCGTTCGCGGAGCGGTGGTCGCTTCCTGCGGAGACCGGCGCGTCG
>JANQSB010000670.1 GCA_028284295.1 Myxococcota bacterium
GCTCTGCCCGGGCGGCATCGACGACGCGATCCCGGGCACGGCGCAGCGCTGCGAGGCGCAGGTGTCCGCCCAGGCGCCGGCGACGTCGATCCCGGCCGGTCCCGGCACCACCTACTACCTCCACCTGGTCTTCGACGCCTCGCAGCCGCCCGGCTCGAGCCAGATCTTCAACAACCACATCCCGCTGGACCCGGAGCTGAGCTCGGCCATCGCGATCACCAAGACGAGCTCGCTCGTCAACGTCGTCCGGGCCCAGCAGGTGCCCTACGTGATCACCTTCGCCAACGAGCTCGCCGCCGACTTCCCGGACCTGAGCATCGTCGACACCTTCCCGGCGGGCTTCAAGTACGTGAAGGGCTCGGCGCGCCTGGACGGCGTGCCCCTGGAGCCGACGATCAGCGGCCAGCAGCTGACCTGGACCAACGTCGGAATCAGCGGCGCGAGCCAGCGACGGATCGTGCTGCTCCTCGCCGTGGGCGCGGGCGTCGGGGAAGGCGAGTTCGTGAACCGCGCCCAGGCGATCCGCACCAGCACGGGGGAGCCGCTCTCGGGAGTGGCCTCTGCGACGGTCCGGGTCGTACCGGACCCGGACTTCGCGTGCACGGACGTGCTGGGCAAGGTCTTCGACGACGCCAACCGCAACGGCGTCCAGGACCGCGGCGAAGCCGGTCTCGAAGGCGTCCAGGTCGCGACGGCGCGCGGGCTGGTCGCCACGACCGACATGTACGGCCGCTTCCACATCACCTGCGCGGTGGTCCCCAACGAGCGCCGGGGCAGCAACTTCGTGCTGAAGCTGGACGACCGCACCCTGCCGAGCGGCTATCGGCTGTCCACGCGGCAGACCCAGGTCAAGCGCGCCACCGCCGGTAAGGCGCTGCGCTTCAACTACGGCGCATCGATCCACCGCGTGGTCTCGATCGACATGTCCGACCCGGTCTTCGAGCCGGGCCGCACCGAGATGCGCGAGCAGTGGAAGCCGCGGATCGGAATGCTGCTCGACGAGCTCGAGAAGGCACCGTCGGTTCTGCGCCTCTCCTATGTGGCCGACGTCGAGCCCGAGCGCCTGGTCGAGCGACGTCTGGATGCCGTGAAGGACACGATCGAGGACGCCTGGGAGGAGCGGGACGCCTACGAGCTGACCATCGAGGTGGAGATCTTCTGGCGACGTGGCGCGCCGGTCGAGAGGCCCGCGGCGCCGCGCCGGGGCGCGAAGGTCGAAAAGAGCCTGCCGCCGGTGTCCGCACCGCCGCCCGTCTCGGCCGGGCCTCCCGTCACCACCGAGCCCGGCCAGGCGGTGGAGCGCCACCTGCCCGTCCACGAGCCGCACACCCAGTGGACCCAGGACCCGGCCCTGCTCGAGGATCAGGCCGGTGACCGACTGGAGGAGCGCGTCGTCGCCACCCAGCGCGTCGAGATCGTGAAGCTGAAGGACGTGGTGCCGGCGATCCGCTTCGAGTCGGGCCACGCCGAGATTCCGCCCGCCTACGTGGAGAAGCTGCGGACCGTGCTGCGGGACATGCAGCACCTGCGAAACGTGCGGCTCCACCTCGTGGGCCATGCCGACGACCAGCCGCTCTCCGGTGCCCTGGCCCGCCGCTACGGGGACAATGCCGGGCTGTCCCGGGAGCGTGCAGGCGAGGTGGCCGAGTTCCTCCAGACCGCGCTCGACCTGCCCCCCGAGTCGATCTCCTTCGAGTGGGCGGGCGCCTCCCTGCCTGTCGCATCCAACGCGACCGAGGAGGGTCGCGCCCGCAACCGCCGGGTCGAGGTCGAGGTCTGGTACGACGAGGCCCTCGCCGACAGCAGTGTCGAGGAGTTCGTCGTCCAGGACGAGATCAAGCGGGTGAAGGTCTGCCGCGTCGAGACCGTCTGCAAGCTGCGCTACCGCGAGGGCCACGCCCACCGGGCGCGCATCAAGAACCTGGTGCCTCCCCTGCCCTACCGCGGCGACAAGGCCGGACTGCCGCCGGCCTTCGTCGCGCAGGTGCGGGAGGCGCTCCACAACCTCCGGCACAAGCAGAACGTGACCGTCAAGTTCATCGGCCACACCGACGACCGGCAGCTCGAGGGCCGCGAGGCGCGGATCTACGGCACGCACCTGGCGCTCTCGAAGGCGCGGGCGCGTCGCACCGCCCTGGCGGTGCGCGAGGCGCTGGATCTCACGACCTCCGGCATCGACAGCGACGGACACGGCGAAGAGCGACCGATCGCCTCGAACGACAGCTCCCGCGGCCGCGCCATCAACAACCGCATCGAGGTCGAGTTCTGGCACGACGACCCGCTGCAGCAGCTCTCCGACGAGCCCCAGCTGTGCCCCGAAGCGGCCGCCGCCGAGACGGTGACGCGGGTCCACGACCCCAGCTGGGGACGCATCGAGCCGCTGCGCACCGATTCCGGAAGGATCGAGATCCCGGCGGGCTATGCGGATGTCCTGAAGCGCGCGCTGGCAGACGTGCAGGGCCGATCGAAGGTGCGCCTCCGCTTCGCGGGCTACGTGGGCAACACCCGTCTCGACCGCCGGACCGCCCTCGCCTACGGCGACGACATCGGCCTGTCCGCCGCGCGTGCGCGTCGCGCGATGGACGCGGTGGTGGCCGAGCTGGGCCTCACGAGCGAGCAGGCCGAGCACGAGGGCCGCGGCTTCGTCCACTCCAACGACGTGGTGAACGCCGGCTTCCTGCAGGAGGAAGGTTCCTACGTGACCGTCGAGGTCGTCTACGACGAGCTCGCCCTGCTGGACGACATGGACGGCGTGGACGTCACGCGGATCACCCGCGAGCTGATTCCCCAGGACCCGCTGGCGCTGAACCTGATGCGCATCAGCGTCGACGGCCAGCCCATCGACGACCCGGGTCGGAGCTCGGCCGACGTGCAGCGCTGCACCGACGTGGCTCTCGAGGCGGCGGAGGTCCAGTTCCGCTTCGACGACCTCGACTCCCAGGCGCGCCTGAGTGTCACGGTGTCGCCGTCCTCGATTCCGGTGCGGATCGACGGCGAGCAGGGACTGGTCGCGGACCCGGTTCGCTTCCTCGGCTACTCGAACTACGGCCACTTCATCGAGCGCCAGGAGGTTCGGGTCTTCGAGCAGGGCCAGTCCCCCCAGGCCGAGCCCCTGGCGGTCATCGAGGTGGGCGAAGACGGACTCGCCACCTGGCAGCCGACCCCGAAACGCTTCCGGGCGCCGGTCCGGGAGCTGCAATTCGTGCTCCGAGCCTATGACGAGAAGGGCCGTTTCGACGAGACCGCCCCCCAGGCGCTGTGGATGATCTACGGCGACGCCCCGTCGAGCCGGACGACGGCGGGTGCCGCAGACGGGACCCCGAGCGAGACCGGCGGCCCCACGCCGGCCGAAGCCGCGGCCGACGCGGAAGCGCCCGCGACGGAGCCGGAGACGCCGACCCCGGAGCGCCCCTGGAGCTTCGATCCGCTGCTCGCCGGCTTCGGCGAGGCCGAACCCGCCGTTCGAAACATCCGCCTGGGTGACTCCGGAACGGTCCGGGTCCAGGGCAGCGGCATCCCCGAAGGCCACGAGGTGTGGCTCGCGGGCTCGCGCATCCCCGTCGACCCCGACGGCAACTTCGTGGCGGACGCCGTCCTGCCCGAGGGGCTGCACACCGTCGAGGTCGCCGTGCTCGATCCCCAGGGCAACGGCCAGCTCTATCTGCGGGATCTCGAGCTCGAGGAGAGCGACTGGTTCTACACCGGCATCGCGGACCTGACCTTCTCGGCCCGGACCAAGAGCGGCCCGGTCGATGCACTCCAGGGCAGCAACTCGCGCGTCGACACGGACTCCTTCGCCGACGGTCGCCTGGCCTTCTTCCTGCGCGGCAAGTTCGGCGACGACTGGCGACTGACCGCCAGCGCCGACACGCGCGAGGACGAGGTGACCGAGCTCTTCACCAACTTCCTCGACAAGTCGCCGGATTCACTCTTCCGCCGCATCGACCCCGACTACCACTACCCCACCTTCGGCGACGACAGCACCGTCGAGCAGTTCGCCCCCACCAGCGGGAAGCTCTTCGTCAAGCTCGAGAAGGACGACAGCCACGCCATGTGGGGCAACTTCAAGGTCGGCTACCTGAACAACGAGCTGGCCCAGGTGGACCGCGGACTCTACGGCGCGAACCTCCGCTACCAGACCCTGTCCACCACCGACCAGGGCGAGCGGCGCTTCGTGCTCGACGGCTTCGCGGCGCGCCCGGGCACCGTCTCCAGTCGCGAGGACTTCCGCGGCACGGGCGGCTCGCTCTACTTCCTGCGCCGCCAGGACCTCCTGATCGGCTCCGAGCGGATCCGGATCGAGGTGCGCGACAAGGACTCGGGGCTGGTGAGCGGCGTGGTCCACCTCGAGCCCCAGAAGGACTACGACATCGACTACTTCCAGGGTCGCATCCTCCTGGCGGAGCCTCTCGAGTCGACGGCCCGGGACGGCATGCTCGTCCGCAACCAGGGTCTCGCCGGCAGCGAGGTCTACCTGGTGGTCCAGTACGAGTACAGCCCGGAGTTCAACGACATCAACGCCATGACCTTCGGCGGTCAGGGCGAGCTGTGGCTCACGGACTTCGCCAAGCTGGGCGTGACCGCCAGCCGCAACACCGAGGACGGGGACAGCAACCTCTTCGGGGCGGACCTGACCCTGCGCAAGAGCACGGCGTCCTGGCTGAAGGTCCAGGTCGGGCGCAGCGAAGGACTCGTCTCCACCACCGCCACCTCCGCCGACGGCGGCTTCGACTTCTTCGATCCCGCGGCCTTCGCCCCTCGGGAGACCAACGCCCAGGCCTACCGCGCGGACCTCAGCATCGGCTTCGCCGACATCCTGCCCGACAGCCGGGGCCGCATGACCGTCTACGCCCAGCGTCTCGAGGCGGGCTACTCGGCTCTCGGCCTCAACGCCCTGACCGAGACCGACCAGATCGGCGGCACCCTGGAGATGCCGCTGCTCGAGACGCTGTCCTTCACCGCCAAGGCCGACCACGTCCGGGAAGAGGACGGCCTGGAGACCACCGCCGCCGAGCTGGACTTCGGCTGGAACCTGAGCGACCGCTGGAGCCTGAGCGGCGGCGTCCGACACGAGCGACGGGACGACGACTCCCCGATCACGGTCGCCACCCAGCGCGAGGGCGAGCGGACGGACACCGCACTGCAGCTCGGCTACGACTCGCGAGGACGCTGGAACGCCTACGGCTTCGGACAGGCCACCGTGGCGACCACGGGGGACCGCAAGGACAACCACCGCGTGGGCCTGGGCGGCGAGTTCCTCGTGACCGATCAGCTCAGCTTCGAGGGCGAGGCCTCGCACGGCGAGACCGGACCGGCCCTCCGGCTGGGCACCAGCTTCCAGGAGTCCGAGTACACCCGCCGCTACCTCAGCTACTCGATCGAGAACGAGCGCGGGGAGAGCGGAACCAACGCGCGCGAGGGCACCCTGATCGCGGGCGTGCGCAGTCGCTTCGCAGACAGCGGCAGCGTCTACCAGGAGAGCCGCTACCAGCACTCCGACACCACGAACGGCCTGACCCGGAGCACCGGGATCACGCTCACGCCGAACGAGCACTGGACCTTCGGCGCGAACTGGGAGTACGGCACCCTGACGGACCGACGCACCCAGGCCGAGACCGACCGCAACGCGGGAGGCGGCAGCATCGCCTACGTGGACGAGCGGCTGAAGGCCTCGTTCGGCATCGAGTACCGCTTCGACGAGACCGAGCAGCCGGACAAGACGGAGACCCACCGGACGACCTG
This sequence comes from Myxococcota bacterium, assembly GCA_028284295.1. Lineage (GTDB taxonomy): Bacteria > Myxococcota_A > UBA9160 > UBA9160 > UBA4427 > JAJDAN01. The sequence goes on from JANQSB010000670.1 coordinate 5,743, forward strand.
GCTCTTCCGCAACAACCTGAAGTACCAGCTGACGCCCTCCCTGCGCCTGATCGGGAAGTTCAACCACTCCTTCAGCGACAGCTCCGAGGGGCAGTTCTACGACGGCGGCTACACCGAGGGCGTCGCCGGTCTGGCCTACCGCCCCGTCGAGCACGACCGACTGAACGTGCTCGCGAAGTACACCTACTTCTACAACATCCCGACCACCGAGCAGGTGATCCTGGAGGACACCCCGGTCGAGTTCATCCAGCGCAGCCACGTGGCCGCCGTGGACCTCAGCTACGACCTCACGGACTGGCTCACCGTGGGAGGCAAGTACGCCTTCCGGCGGGGCGAGGTCAGTCTGGACCGGGAGAACCGCGACTTCTTCGACAACGACGCCCACCTCTACATCCTGCGCACCGACTGGCGCTTCCTGAAGGATTGGGAGGTGACGGCCGAAGGCCGCATGCTCGACCTGCCCGACCTCGACGACCGCCGCGCCGGATCCCTGCTCGGCCTGTACCGCTACTTCGGGGAGCACTTCAAGGTCGGCGTGGGATACAACTTCACCGACTACTCGGACGACCTGACCGATCTCGACTACGACGATCACGGCTGGTTCATCAACCTGATCGGAACCCTGTGAGTGCAGGTCCGGCGTCGCCGCCCTCGGGCGGCGCGCGCCGCGGGCCTCCCATCCGCCGCATGGGCCGAAGGGCCCATTCCGAACCGGCGCCGGCGCGCGTAGGGTGGTCCCCGAGCGGCGGCTAGACTCGCCCCATGGCGGCTGTTTCGGAGTCTCCGCTCACGGGGCGACAGCTCGAGGTGCTCGAGCTGATCGCGAAGGGACTCACCAACGCGGAGATCGCGGGCGTTCTCGGCATCGCCGCCGCGACCGCCAAGAATCACGTTTCGGCCGTCCTCCAGGCGCTCGAGGTCACCAACCGCACCGAAGCGGTGGGCCTGCTCGAGAGCCTGCGGGTCTCCGAGGCGGACGAGGAGAACGCCGTGCCCGGCTACGGGCAGAGGCCCGCCATCGCCGTGCT
>JANQSB010000684.1 GCA_028284295.1 Myxococcota bacterium
ACGCCGAGGAGGCCGTGGAGGCCCTGGGGGCGCTCCTCAGCGAGAGGCACGAGCCAGCTGCCTGAGGGCTGCCCCTCGGCTGCCTGTCACGAACCGGCACGCGAAGGCCACTCCATGGGGAAGCGCGTCGCCGGGCTCGCCGTGGGCCGGACGCCAACCGATTGAAGGCCCGGGGGTCGTCCTCTACCCTGCGGGACCTTCGAATCTGCGAGTCGCGCCGGAAGCCCCCGTCCCGCCTCGAAGAATCCAATCAGGAGCACTCCCCGATGGCACGTCGGATCTTCTTTACCTCTGAATCCGTTTCGATGGGTCACCCCGACAAGATGTGCGACCAGGTGTCGGACGCGGTCCTCGACGCGATGCTCGCCCAGGACCCCCGCTCGCGCGTCGCCTGCGAGACGGCGACGACCACCGGCCTCGTGATGGTGCTCGGTGAGGTCACGACCACCGCCCAGGTGGACATCGCATCGCTGGTTCGCGAGGTGGTGGCCGACATCGGCTACACGGACTCGGACATGGGCTTCGATGCCGGCACCTGCGCGGTGCAGGTCGCGCTCGGCAAGCAGTCCCCCGACATCTCGCAGGGCGTCACCGAAGGCGAAGGCCTCCACAAGGAGCAGGGCGCCGGCGACCAGGGGATGATGTTCGGCTACGCGTGCAACGAGACGCCCGAGCTGATGCCGGCGCCGATCCGCTACTCCCACCAGCTCATCGAGGCCCACCGCGGCCACTTCGAGTCCGGCGAGCTCGAGTACCTGCGACCCGACGCGAAGTCCCAGGTCACCGTCCAGTACGACGCCGACGATCGGCCGATCCGGATCGACACGGTGGTGCTGTCGACGCAGCATGCGCCCGACGTGGGCTACGACAAGCTCCGGGACGACATCATCGAGCGGGTCATCCGTCCGACCCTGCCCGGCGAGCTGATCGACGACGACACCATCTTCCACGTGAACCCGACCGGCCGCTTCGTGGTGGGCGGCCCGATGGGCGATGCCGGTCTGACCGGCCGCAAGATCATCGTGGACACCTACGGCGGCATGGGTCGTCACGGCGGCGGTGCCTTCTCGGGCAAGGACCCGTCGAAAGTCGATCGCAGCGCCGCCTACGCGGCGCGCTACGTCGCCAAGAACCTCGTCAAGGCCGGCGTGGCGACGCGCGCCGAGGTCCAGCTCGCCTACGCGATCGGGGTGGCCGAGCCGGTCTCGATCCGCGTCGACCACTTCGGCACCAGTCAGCTGAGCGGCGACGATCTCGACCGCCTGGTTCGCAAGCACTTCGATCTCACCCCCCGTGGCATCGACGAGGCGCTCGACCTGCGCCGTCCGATCTACCGCCCGACCTCCTATCACGGTCACTTCGGGCGGGAGAACGAGGGGTTCCCGTGGGAGGTCACGGACAAGGCCGAGGCGATCGCGCGCGACCTCTAGGGGTCGCCTTCGCCCCGGCGAGCCGGCGCCCGCGTCCCGACCGCCTGGGGCGGGTCGCCGCCTGCGCGGTCGCCCTGGCATCGATCGCCTGTGCGGGCGGATCGACCGGCGTGCGTGTGCCCGACGTGGACGCGCGCGGGGTCGTCTGGATGCGCGTGCTGATGCTGCGCGGAGCCGGGCAGGTCGTCGTCTCCGAGGGCGACCGGGAGACGGTCCTGCGTGCCGTTCCGGGCGAGGGCCTCTCGGTGGCGGGGAGCGCTCCGCGCTCGAGCTGGCGCTCCCGGGTGGCAGAAGGCCCCATTCGGGTTCGGAGCGGCGGTCGCGGCGTTGCCGTTCGAGGGGTGGTCGAGGTGCACGCCCTCTACGGTCCCGAGGCGTCGGGTGGTCGCGAGGGGCTGGCGGTGATCAACGAGGTGCCCCTCGAGCGCTACCTGGCCGGCACCCTGGGGCGGGAGATGTACGAATCCTGGGGCTCGGTGGCCCTGCAGGCCCAGGCGGTCGCGAGCCGGACCTACGCGGTCCATCAGCGCCAGACCCGTCTCGAGGCGCCCTGGCACCTCAGCTCCGGCACCCTCAGCCAGGTCTACGGTGGGGTCGAGGCCGAGTCGGAGGCGGTGGAGCAGGCCCTGGAGGACACCCGGGGTCAGATCCTGGTTCAGGAGGGCGAGCCGATCCTGGCCGTCTTCCACTCGTCTTCGGGTGGCCAGACCGCCAGCGCCGAGGAGGTCTGGGGCGAGCCGCGGGAATACCTGCAGAGCATCACGGTGGACGACGAGTGGGACTCGCCCGACGCCTACTGGCGGGCGAGGGTCACCCGAGGGACACTCGGCCGCGCCGCGGCGGAGCTGGGGAGCGACCTCGGGTCCGTGACCGCGGCGACAATCGTCGAGCGGACCGCCAGTGGCCGGGTGGCCCGGCTGGAGCTGGTGGGGGATCGGGGCCGAGCGACCGTGACCGGTCGTGAGCTGCGTTCCGTCCTCGGCGAGTCGATCTTGAAGAGCACGCTGTTCGAGCTGCGCACGGACGAGGGAGCCTTCGTCTTCGTGGGCTCGGGGAACGGGCACGGAGTCGGAATGAGTCAGTGGGGCGCACGGGCCATGGCCCGGCGCGGCGAGGGCTATCGCGAGATCCTCGAGACCTTCTACCCGGGCACGCGGATCACGCGGCTCGGCAGGAGCAGGCGATGAACGGGTCCTTCGGACAGGTCGCGTGGGCGGCCCAGGAGGCGGCGCCCGCCCAGGGCATGGACGGCAGCTTCTTCCTGATGATGGGCGCCATCTTCGCGATCTTCTACTTCCTGGTGCTGCGCCCGCAGCAGCAGAAGCAGAAGGCGCTCGAGCAGGCGGTCAAGAGCGCCGCCAAGGGCGACCGGGTCATCACCGCCGGCGGTCTCCACGGTCGCGTGGTCTCCACCGAGGAGGACGTGCTCACGCTGGAGGTCGGCACGGTGAAGGGCGGTGCACCCGTGCGGGTGCAGGTCTCCCGGGCGCGAATCGAGAGTGTCACGAAGCGCGACGCCGACAAGGGTGACGGCAACAAGGACAGCGACAGTGCGAAGGACAAGGCGAAGGACAAGGCGAAGGACAAGAAGGGAGACGACTCGTGAACCTCCAGTGGCGACTGGGGTCGGTGATCGCGCTGGTGCTTCTCTTCGCCTGGCTCACCATCGCGAACTTCGTGCCCAAGGCCGAGCGCCTCGAGAGCAACCTGTGGCCGGACGACGGCCTGCGCCTGGGCCTCGATCTGCAGGGCGGCATCCACTGGGTGGTGGGCGTCGACCTGCCGACGGCGGTCGACCGCGAGCTGGAGTTCGTCCGCAAGAACATGCAGGACGCGCTCGAAGAGGACGGCGTGCGCTCCATCCGCATGGAGGTCGCGAACGGGACCCTGGTGGCCCGGGCCGGCGGCCCCGGGGACGTGGACGCGCTCGAGGAGGCCGCCGACGACAGCGGCGTGCTGCGCGCCGCCCAGGTCGATGGTGACGAGCTGCGCTTCCAGCTGACGAGCGACTGGGAGGCCGAGATCCGCGAGCGCACCATGCTCCAGGTGCTCGAGGTGCTCCGCCGGCGCATCGACGACCCGGTCCGCGGCATTCCGGACTCGGTGGTCACGCGGCAGGGAGCCGATCGGGTGCTGGTCCAGATCCCCGGCGGCCAGATCGATCGCACCCGTGCCGGGGCCCTGCTGAAGTCCACGGGCTTCCTCGAGTTCAAGATCGTCCAGGACCAGGACGTCAGCGAAGAGCTGCTGCTCGCCCGCTACCCCGACGGCCTGCCGGCGGAGACGATGCTCTCCTTCGAGCGCGACTCCGAGACCGAACGGGTGGTGGCCGCCTATCTGGTCCCGAAGGCGCCGGACATCACGGGCGACTTCCTCGAGGACGCCCGGGTGGGCTTCGATCCCCAACAGCGCCCGCTGGTGAACTTCCGCTTCAACCCGGAGGGCGGCGACATCTTCGGCAAGCTCACCGAAGAGAACATCGGCGAGCCGCTGGCGATCGTGCTGGACGAGAACGTCTACAGCGCCCCGACCATCAACAGCCGGATCACGACCCGCGGACAGATCACGGGCCGCTTCACCTCCCAGGAGGCGGCGGACCTCGCCGTCGTGCTGCGCGCCGGCGCGCTCTCGGTGCCCGTCGTGATCGAGGAGGAGCGCAGCATCGGTCCGGCCCTCGGTCAGGACTCGATCGACAGCGGCGTGGCGGCGTCGGCGGTGGGCCTGGTGCTGATCCTGCTCTTCGCCATCGGCTACTACCGGGTCTCCGGCGGCTACGCGGGGGTGGCACTGCTCGTCAACCTGGTGCTGCTGGTCGGGTTGATGTCGCTCTTCGACGCCACCCTGACCCTGCCCGGCATCGCCGGGCTCGTGCTGACGGTCGGCATGGCGGTGGACGCCAACGTGATCATCTTCGAGCGCATCCGCGAGGAGCTGCGCGGCAACAAGAGCATCCGGAGCGCCATCGCGACGGGCTTCAGCAAGGCGCTGTGGACGGTGCTCGACGCGAACATCACCACCCTGATCACGGCGGTCATCCTGTTCCAGTTCGGCACCGGTCCCATCAAGGGCTTCGCGGTGACCCTGTCCGTCGGGATCCTCACCAGCGTGTTCTCGGCGCTGGTGGTCACGCGCCTGCTCTTCCAACTGTATCCCGGCAACCGTCAGGTCGCCGAGCTCTCGATCTAGGAGGACTCCCGTGCCCTGGGAGATCGTCAAGCCCGGTACCCACATCGACTTCATCGGGAAGCGCCGGATCGCGCTGGCCCTCTCGGCTGCGTTGCTTCTCGCGGCGGTGGTCGCGATTCCGATGCAGGGCATCCGCCTGGGCATCGACTTCGCCGGAGGCACCGAGGTGCAGCTCGCGTTCGCGCCCGGGGTCGAGGCCTCGGACGGCGCCATTCGCGACGTGCTCACGGGCGCGCTCGAGATCGACGAGCCCAGCGTGGTCCGCTACGGCGAGGAGGGCGAGAACGCCTTCCTGGTCAAGTTCCCGGGCAACATCAACGAGGTGCTGGAGGGCGAGCCCACGGACGGCGACGCCGACGTCGTCGGACGGGACCTGATCGTCAGCCTCCAGAAGGCCATCCAGGGGGCCATCGGCACCGTCTCGATCGAGCGCGTCGAGTTCGTCGGTCCGCGCGTGGGAGAGGAGCTGCGCCGCGACGGCCTGCAGTCGCTGCTCTTCGCGGCCATCGCGATCCTGATCTACATCGCCCTGCGCTTCAACACGCGCTTCGCGCCGGGCGCGATCGTGGCCGTGATCCACGACCTGTGCATCACGGCGGGCGTCTTCGTGATCCTCGGGATGGAGTTCGACCTGCGGATCCTGGCCGCCATGCTCGCGATCCTCGGCTACTCGCTCAACGACACCATCATCATCTACGACCGCATCCGCGAGAACATGGAGCTGCACACCTCGGTCGACCTGCCGGTGGTCCTGAACCAGAGCGTGAACCAGACCCTGTCCCGGACCATCCTCACCTCCGGAACCACCCTGACGGCGTTGCTCGCGCTCTACTTCCTCGGCGGACCGGTGATCCAGCCCTTCGCGTTCGCGATGATCCTGGGCGTGCTGGTCGGCACCTACTCGTCGATCTACATCGCGGCGCCGGTGCTCTTGTGGCTGGAGCGCCGCTACGGGCACGGCGCGGCCCACGAGCAGGCCGAGAAGGCGAAGAAGCAGAAGGCCCGCGAGCGGAAGCAGGCGAGGGCCTGACCGGGGCTGGGAACGACCCCGAGGGCTCGCGCGCGGGGTCAGCCGGTCTTGCGGGCCGCCTCCGGCGGGGCCGGCTTGTCGCTCGCCTTCTCACTGGACTGGGCGCCCGACTGGGCGGCAGCGGCGCCCATCTGGATGCTGCCGTTCACCACGGCGCCTTCCTGGATCAGCAGGCGGGGCGCGGCGATGTCGCCGTCGACGATCCCGGAGGCCTGGACCTCCACGCGCTCGCTGGCCGTCACGTTGCCCGAGACGTGTCCCACCACGACGACGTTCTTGGCCTCGACCTGTGCGGTCACGCGCCCGTGTGCGCCGATCGTGAGCTGGTGGTTCGGGAGCTTGACCTGGCCCTCGACCCGGCCCTCGATCTCGAGGTCCTCGTCGCCGGTGAGATCTCCCTTGAAAACGATCGACTTGCCCAGATTGGCCATGGTCTGCCCCCCTCCCGTCTCGGGTCTCGCGTTTCGGTGGTCGCGCCGCTCGCTACGAGCCTCCGGCTCGGCGCGGCGGCTCTCCGGCCCATCGGTCGGGGCGGAGGCGGCCTCGGTGCGCTGTCGCACATCCGCAGGCGTGGTCTCGCCGGGCTTGCGCCCCCCGGATCCAAAAAGACTCAACGCAGGTCCCCCCTCTGCTGCAGAGCCCGCGGAGCTTATCGCAGGGCGGCGGCCTCTTCGACGACGATGTTCCGCACGCTCAGGATGGTGCCCTGGGCGCGGTGGAGATCGACCACGGCCTGCCGGTAGGTGAAGAGGGCGAGGATCTTCTCGTTCTCGGCCTCCACCAGATCCTCCTCCTTGAGCAGTACGTTGAAGGGGGTGGATTCGCCGTACTCGAGCCGCACCCGTTCGGCGCGGAGCTGCTCGGCGGCAGCCTCGCGGCGGCGCTCGGAGGCCTCGATTCCCTCCAGACCGGACTCGAGGTTGCGGATGGCGTCGCGGACCTCGAGGATGATCCGCTGCCGCAGCTGCGTCAGCGTGGTCTTCGAGCGGCGAAGCTCGAGCTGACGCAGCGACACCTGGTGGCGCGCCCCGACGTTGCCGATGGGGATCGAGATGACTCCGCGCACCGAGTACTCCTCGCCGCCGCTGCTGGTGAACCAGTCGTCGTAGGTGTCCGCGTAGTCTCCATCGAAGCTGTTGTTGACCGGCAACAGGTTGTCGCCGCGGGTGCCCCGAACGCCCACGCGGCCCACCACGTCGAAGCGGGGCAGCCGGGAGCTCTTGGCGAACTTCAGCTCGTACTCCTGCCGATCCACTTCGAGCTCGGCCTGGCGGAGCTCGGGCCGCTTCTCGAAGGCCTTCTCGGCCGCCAGGACCGTGTCGACCTGGTAGGTCACGTAGGCCTCCGGGTCGTCCGCGGGCATGATCTCGAGCCGCGATCCGGCGTGCAGCTCGGTGCCGAGCACGGCGTCCACCAGGTCGTCCTGCGCCGCGCGATAGCGGTTGACGGCCCGGATCAGGTCGAACTCACGGGCGGCGACGCCGGCCTGGGCCTCGACCACCTCGACCTTGGACTTCACACCGACCTCGTACTCCGTCTTCGTCTGGTCGAGCAGCGAGCGGGCGGTCTCGAGACTCTTCTCCGAGACGCGCACCGACTCCTTCTGGGCGATCAGATTCCAGTACTGCGTCTCGATGAACTGCACGGTGTCCATCAGCTGGGTGCGGAAGTTCTCCCGGGAGCCGGCGTACTGGGTGGCGGTCGTCTTCACTCGGGTCCAGGGCTCGTTCCAGACCAGCCCCTGGAGCAGCGGGACCGTGGCGGTGACCGCGGCTCGCGACTCGTAGACGGGCTGGATCGTGGCGAAGTTCAGGAACTGGGTGGTGTCGGTCTTGCTGCCACCGAACTCGAGCCCGAGCGAGGCGCCCAGCCACGGAACCAGCGTGTCGACCGTGGCTTCGGCGTCGGTGGTTCGCGTCCGCGTCCGCTCGGCGCCGCCACCGATCAGGAAGCTCGTATTCGGGTCGTAGGTCGTCCCGTATCCGCCGTTCATCGAGAAGGTCGGGTCGAAGGATCCCCAGGCGCCCTCCTGTCCCTCGAAGGCGATCAGCGGGTCGTAGCGCTGGACCTGCAGGTTGAGGTTGTTCTCGATGCCCTTCGCGACGGCGTCGGAGAGGCGCATCCGCACCTGCTGGGCTCCGGGCTGGTCGATGTCGATCCCGAGATGGTCTTCGTACTGCTGGGTCTCCTCGATCTGCTGGGCATCGGGGACGCCCGTCTCGTCGACGGGCTGCTGGGCCGTGGCGGCCGCGGGCAGCAGGGCCAGGGCCAGGACCGGCGCGAGCCGGGCGAGGCGGGCCGGGAATGCGGGGCAGTGGCGTCGCATCGGGGATCCTCCAGGGGCGGCGGGGGGACTCTAACAGCGATAAACCCGATCCGGGATGGTCGTTGGTCTATCCTCGTCGGCCATGCGCGTGGCGGCTCTGGTGTTGGCGGCGGGAGCGGGAGCCCGGCTCGGTGCGGCCGTGCCGAAGGCCTTCGTGTCCGTCGCGGGACGCTCGCTGGTCGGGCGTTCGGTGGAGACCCTGGCCGGAGCCCCGTCGATCGACATGGTCGTGCCCGTGGTGCCCCGCGATCGGACCCTTGCGCTCGAGG
>JANQSB010000685.1 GCA_028284295.1 Myxococcota bacterium
TTCGGAGACCAGGCGTAGCCACTCCGTCGGGTCCCCGGCCGTGTCGGGGTCCATCGGATCCACGGGGTCGACGAGCCGCGCCACCACCAGCGTGCCGTCCGTGTCGAACACGTTGGCGACCGGAGACCCGTCCTCGTCCGTGACCACGAACTCGACCGCGGTCGCGGTGCCCGTCACGTCGGCCAGGACGACCTGCACGTTCCACTGCCGGAAGCCCGAGTCGGTCGCGGGGCCCGCCGGGTCCAGGTCGACATAGTGAAGGTCGATCAGGGTTCGGATGTTCCCCACCGGGGCCGGCTCGCCCAGAGCGTGGCAGCCGATGCAGCCCTCGACCGAATCCCCCTGGGACTGCGCCCGACCTTCGCCGGGAGCCGCGCCGACGACGAGCGCGAGGCCCGCGGAGAACAGCAGAAGGGCTCGGCCTCGCGGTCGGGTCCCCCGCGACCGGGCGGGCAGCGTCCATTGCAGCATGATCCGGATTTCCTCTGATGGCTGGCACCCGGCGCGCCGAAGCGGACCCGGGAATGTGCTCGCGAACCGATTCCTAGCACGACATCTGCACCAACGGGCCCCTGTCGAGGTCCGTCGCCCGATGAGCCGGGTTCGGCGTCAATGCGCCCCAGCCGCCCGTCCCGCGTGTGGCCGGAGGCCTCGGCCCGACCCTTCGAGTCCGCCTGAGCCCGCATCGCACTCTGGTACGAAACGTGAATGGAAGGGCTGGGTGCCCCGACCGGGGCCGGGAGGACTGCGTCCATGGCAGAGATCGACCCGCGGCGGCTCGTCGAGCCGAGCTGCTACGCCGAGCACGGCTACCCCCACGAAGAGTGGCGGACCCTGCGTCGGGAGGCGCCACTGGAGCACTTCTCGGTGCCGGGCTGGGTGCCCTTCTGGGCGGTCACCCGACACGCGGACATCGTGGAGATCTCGAAGCAGCCCGATCTGTTCCTGAACGCTCCCGGCATGACCGTGGCGCGCCAGCTCGAAGGCGACCGCCCCGACCCGCCCCAGATCCGGACCATCATCAACATGGACCCCCCGGACCACCGGCAGTATCGCGCGGTCGCGAGCCCCTACTTCACGCCGCGTGCGCTCCGGAAGCTCGGGCCCCTGATCGAGACCACGGCCCGCGAGCTCGTCGACGGCCTCGGGGACGAGGGGGAGTGCGACTTCATCACGGACGTCGCGTCCCTGCACCCGCTCAAGATCATCGCCCGCATCCTGGGCGTACCGGAGGAGGACGAGCCCTTCATCCTGCGGCTGACCAACGAGCTCTTCGGCTCCGAGGATCCCGAGTTCCAGCGCGACGAGGACCGCATGGAGGGCATGCGCTCGCTCTTCATGGAGTTCTGGGAGTACTTCGGGAAGATCATGTCCGACCGCCGCGCGAACCCTCGCGACGACCTGGCCAGCGTGTTCGCGAACGCTCGCATCGACGGGAAGCCGATGGGAGAGCTCGAGACCATGGGCTACTGCCTGATCGCCTTCACGGCGGGTCACGAGACGACCCGGGGCAGCATCGGAGGGGGCCTCGATGCCCTGATCCGCTTCCCCGAGGAGCTCGAGCGGTGGGCGCGAGATCCCGAGCTCACCCCGCGCGCCATCGACGAGATCGTTCGCTACGTCACGCCGGTCAACACGATGGTCCGGACGGCCACCCGCGACTACGAGCTGCGGGGGCAGCAGATCCGGGAGGGAGACAAGCTGATCCTGTTCTACGCGTCGGCGAACCGGGACGAGGAGATCTTCGACGATCCCGATCGTCTGGTGCTCGACCGCCACCCCAACCGCCACCTGGGGTTCGGGATCGGCGAGCACTTCTGCCTGGGAGCCCATCTGGCGCGCAAGACGAGCGGGACCCTGTTCCAGGAGCTCACCTCGAGGCTCGAGAACGTCGAGCCCGCCGGCAGCTTCGAACGCACGGCTTCGAACCTCGTGCCTGGCATCAAGCACATGCCGATCCGCTATCGGCTCCGGCGCGCGGCCGCCTAGGTGGCCGAACACGGGGTCACGAGCCTCCCTGGGGCGCTTCCAGGGTCGGCGCAGCCCGCCCTGCCCGACCTCGGGGCCGTCCGGCGCCTGCTGCCGCGCTACGACAAGCCCGGCCCCCGCTATACGAGCTACCCGACCGCGCCCGTCTGGAGCGAGGAGATCGGCGAGGCGGCGCTTCGCGACGTCCTGGCGGCCCGCCCTGCCAGCGCCCTCGGCCTCTACGTCCACATCCCCTTCTGCCGGAGTCTCTGCACCTACTGCGCCTGCAATCGCGAGATCTCCCGCGACCCGACGCTGGCGGACGCCTACCTGGATCGACTGGAGATCGAGGCGTGCCGGCTCGGGGATCTGGCGGCCGCGGGGACCGGCTCGTGTGGCGTGGCGGTCGGGGGCGGAACCCCGACCTTCCTCGACCCGTACCGGCTGGATCGTCTCTGCCGGATCCTCGAGCGGAGCTTCCCTGCGGTCTCCGGGGCCGGAGGGGAGCGGAGCATCGAGGTCGACCCGCGGACCACCACCCGACAGCAGCTCGAGGTGCTCGCCCACCACGGCTTCGACCGGATCAGCCTGGGCGTGCAGGATCTGTCGCCCCGGGTCCAGAACGCGATCCATCGCATCCAGTCCCTCGACGAGACCCGCGAGACGGCGGAGACGGCGCGAGGGCTGGGCTTCCGCTCGGTGAACTTCGACCTCATCTACGGCCTGCCCTTCCAGACCGTCGACTCCTTCGGCGCAACCCTCGACGCGGTGCTCGCGCTGCGACCGGACCGCATCGCGCTCTACGGGTATGCGCACGTGACCTGGGTGTCGAAGCAGCAGCGGGGCTTCGAACGCAAGGATCTTCCGGACTCCGAACGGAAGCTCGCGATCTTCTGCCTGGCACTCGAGCGACTCGGGAAAGCCGGCTACCGCCACCTGGGCCTCGATCACTTCGCGCTCCCCGACGACGAGCTCTGCCGGGCCGCCGACGACGGGCGCCTGCGTCGCAACTTCATGGGCTATACGACGGGCGGCGAGCAGGACGTCCTGGCGCTCGGGTGCAGCGGCATCTCCGAGCTCCCGGGTCTGTACACCCAGTCGCTCCGGTCCACCGGCGATTGGGGTGACGCGCTGGACGCCGGTCGGCTGCCGACGCTCCGCGGATGGCGCCTCGACGACGACGACCAGAAGCGGCGCTGGCTGATCCAACGCTTGATGTGTCAGAACGAGGTCCGCCCGGACGCCTATACGACGCGTTTCGGGGAGCCGCTCGAGTCACTCCTGCCGGACCTGGCGTCCCGCCTGCAGCCCTTCGTCGACGACGGCGTGCTCGGCCGATCCGGAAACGGCTGGCGATTGACGCCCGAGGGGCGGCTGCTGATGCGACCCGTGGCCATGAGCTTCGATGCCTACCTGGGCGAGCGCGCCGGCGCGGGCGACCCTCCCCGCTTCAGCCGCACCGTCTGAGCCGGACTCGGCTCAGCCCCCCGGTACGCGATCGTCCACCTGCTGGAAGATCGACTCGGCGATGATCCGGTGCGCGGCCGGCCGCGGGTGGATCGGGTCGAAGAACCAGGCGTCCGGATCGGCGTCGAAGCGTGCCCGATGGAGGACCGGGAGATCGACGACCGCGATGCCTTCCTTGCGGGCGAACTCGCGAAGCAGTGGCTCGTGGAAGGCGAACTCCCGGTAGACGGGGACGACGACCACCAGCTCGATGCGCCGCTCGGCGCAGATCGCCTTCACCCGGTGCAACAGCTCCGCCCGGCGCGGGCCCGGCACGCGCGGGCTCTCCTCGTCCAGCGCGACGGGTCGCGCGTCGACGTCGATCATCAGGCCCAGCAGCCCCCGGTAGAGGTTGCTGTGCGCGGTCAGCTGCGCGAGCAGGTAGCCGAGCCCGCTGCGCCGCTGCTGGTAGAGCTCCCAGTCGTCGAGACCGCTTCCCGCGGTGCCGCCGCCCGTCGCCCGGCGGGCCCGGAAGGCCACGGGCAGGAAGTCGTTGTACCCGAAGTAGAGCAGGACCATGTCCGGCTCGAGTGCCGGGGCGCGGTGCTCGAGGTAGGCCAGGCCCTGGACGAGCGAGTAGCCGGGAACGCCGGCGTTCAGCACCCGGACCCGGCCCGGCGACCGGTCGCGACCCAGCAGCTCCTCGAGGACGCCCGAGTAGGCCTCGGCGGCAGACATGCGCGCGGCAAAGGTCGTCGACTCGCCGAGGCTCAGGATGCGGTACTCGCCCGGGCGCTTCGGGCCGATCTCGGGACCGCGCAGACCGGCGTCGTTGATCCAGCGCCGGCCCGAAGGATCGACGGCACCCGGCCGCAGGCTCCAGAAGAGGTCGGGGTCGTGCTGGCCGTAGAGGCGGATGTTGCCGACGGGCAGGGGCTGCAGGGGCCCTTCGAAGTGTCCGAACAGCCGGGATCCCGCCTCGAGCCCGCCCAGGGTGAGCCCCAACGCCGCGCACGCGAGGAGGGCCCTCGCCCACAAGCCCCGGCGCCCGCTCGGTCCCATGGCGCGCAAGTTATCATCGTCTCGTGGCCCTGACCCCGGAGCAGCAGGCGACCTTCCGCGAGGAGGGTGTCGTCGTGGTCCCCCGGCTCTTCGAGGAGGCCGATCTGGCGCCGCTGGAGGAGGAGCTCTCCGACTGGGTCGACGGCCGGGCTCGCGAGCTGCTGGCCGACGGACGCATCTCGGACGCCTTCGAGGACGCGCCCTTCGAGACCCGCTACGGGAAGATCTTCGAGCAGTGTCCGCAGGCGGGTCTGGCCCTCGACATCGTCTTCCTCCGCGGCCCCGCGCTGTTCGAGTTCCTCTGCAACGAGCGCCTGCTGGACGCGGTGGAGAGCCTGGTGGGTCCCGAGATCCTGTTGAACCCGATCCACCACCTGCGCGCGAAGCTCCCGCAGCGGCTCGTGCCCGCGGAGGTCGAGACCTACCTCAACGTTCCCTGGCACCAGGACTCCGGCGTGATGTGGGAGGAGGCCGACCCGGTCCCGGTGGTCGGGGTCTGGATCCCGCTCGTGTCGGCGACCCCCGAGAACGGCTGCATGCAGGCCATGCCCGGTGTCGCACGCGGCGGCCACCTGCCCCACCAGGCCGAGGGAGGCACGACCATCGTGCCCGAGCGGCTGCCGCAGGTCGCGCCCGTGACTCTCTCCTGTCCCCGTGGCGGCGCGGTCTTCCAGGACAAGTTCACGCCCCACCGGTCGACCCCGAACCGCAGCGAGAGCGTCCGCTGGAGCCTCGATCTCCGCTACCAGCCGGCGGGCCGACCCACCGGACGCCCCTTCCACCCTGCATTCCTGGTGCGCAGCCGCAGCGACCCCGAGGCGGTCTGCGACCATGCGACCTGGAACCTCCGCTGGCAGGAGACCCTCGCGCGGCTCGCTCGGGAGCCCGAGCCGCGCGCGCACCGGCTGGTGCGCTGAGCTTCGCGGTCAGGCCCCCGGCACTCCACCTGCGCCGCTGTGCGTCCGTTCGCTAGAGGAGGCTCTCCGCGAAGGCGTCCTCGTTGAAGCCCACGAGCACCGTCTTGCCACTGCGGATCGTCGGGGCACGCAGGTTCCCCGTCGGTCCCAGCATCGCTTCGACGACGTCGGCGCCCGCCTTGCCGCCCGGCTCGAACTCCGAGAGCTTCTTGCCCTTGGCGACGATCACCTTCGAGGCCGCCTTGGCCAGGGCCGCGGCGTCCTTCTTGCCGAGTTTGGCGCTGGCGGGCGTGGTCTCGCTCGGCTCCAGTCCGTGGGCGTCCAGGAACTTGGACGCTCGCGTGCAAGAGGTTCAGCCCTTGCGGTAGTAGTACCAGTCGATCCGGCGAGCCATCGGTCTCCTCCTCGCAGTGTCGTCGATCCCGAGAGGCTAGGGAAGGTCTGCACAAGGTGCAGACCCCGCGGCAAGCGAACGCGAAGCGTTCGCCAGCTAGCGCGCGACGCGGTCACTCCGAGCACCCGCCGGGCTCGGCGCGGGCGGGCCCATGTTTCGCGATACTGGCCCCTACCCCTACGCTCGACTTCGGGCGCGACTTGCCAAGAGGCGCGGCCGAGCGGGTCCGACCCGGAGAATCCGTTGCCCTTCGACCTCGAGACCACCGATCGCCTGCTCTCCACCACCCGCGCCGTGCGCAAGCGCCTGGACCTCGAGCGCGAGGTCCCCGCGGAGCTGATCCACGACTGCATCGCGTTGTCGCAGCAGGCGCCGACCGGCTCGAATCAGCAGGGCTGGCGCTGGCTGGTCGTCACGGACGCCGACAAGAAGCAGGCCCTGGCGGACTGGTATCGCCAGGCCGCCGGCGACTATCTGGCGGCCGGCGAGGCCCAGGCGCGGGCCGCCGGGCACGCCCAGACCGGGCGGGTGCTGGAGTCGGCGAAGTACCTGGCCGAGCGGCTCCAGGACGTACCCGTGCACGTCATCCCCTGCATCAAGGGCAAGCTCCCGAGTCACGCCCCGGCCAGCATGCAGGCGGGCTTCTACGGCTCGATCTTTCCGGCGATCTGGAGCTTCCAGCTGGCCCTGCGCGCGCGGGGGCTGGGTAGCGTCATCACCAGCTTCCATCTGGCCTTCGCCGACGAGGCCGCGAAGCTGCTGGGCATCCCGGAGGACGTCACTCAGGCGGCACTGCTGCCGGTGGCCTGGACGGTCGGGGACGAGTTCAAGCCGGCGCAGCGCCGGCCGCCGCAGCACATCACCTACTGGAATCGCTGGAAGCAGCCGGCCGACGCCTCCTAGCGCGCGGGCCCGAGAGCGACCCGAGCGAGCCGCTACCCCGAGCCGGGAAACTCGATCAGCACCTTGCCGGCCGCGTCTCGCTGCCGCGCGGCGACGAGCGCGTCGTCGAAGTCCTCGAGGGT
>JANQSB010000688.1 GCA_028284295.1 Myxococcota bacterium
AGAAGAGCAGGGTCTCGCGCGCACCGGCGCCGACCACCGGTGGGCTCGAGCCACCGCGCAACAGGATCACCGCCAGCCCGAGCACCACCGCGACGGTGGTCACCAACGGGTCGGGTGCGGGCTCCGCCGGCGGCGTCGGTTGCAGCCAGCAGATCGCTGCGCTCGTCGCGATGGCGCCCAGCACGGCCCGGTGGAAGATGCGCAGGCGACCGGTTTCGGGGCTCATGGCGCGGCGACTCTACCCCAGCGCGGATCTGCCCAGCCCCGGGTGCGATTCCGCTGGCGGAGCCGGCGCCTCGGCGTCATTCTTGACCCCAACATGCGTCTTTCGCTCCAGGTCCACTACGCCATCTGCGGCATCTTCGATCTCGCCTACAACGGCCAGGGCGAGCTGGTGCAGGTTCGCGTCATCGGGGAGCGGCAGGGAATCCCCACCCGATACCTGGAGCAGATCTTCCAGCGGCTTCGCAAGGCCGAGCTCATCATCGGCAAGCGAGGGCCGGGTGGGGGCTACACCTTGGCCCGTCCGCCGGCGCGCATCACCTTGCAGGAGGTCGTCGAGGCGGTGGAGGGACCCCTGGGAGAGGCCGAGGGCTGGGGCAAGGACGCCGGGGAAGCCGCCCCCAACCGGCCGGACTTCCTGTGGCCCGAGCTGGCCGAAGGCTTCGCTCGCGTGCTCTCGTCGACGACCCTCGAGCAGCTCTGCCGCCGCGCCGCGCAGGCTGCGGTAAGGCGCGCCCATCCCGAGGCGCTGTCGTATCAGATCTGAGACCCGAGATGGTGGCGGCTCTAGAGAAGATCCAGGTCGACGAACGCGCATCTCCGGTGGCGATCCCGCGCCAGCTGTTGAGCGAGCTGTGCGCGCACGCGCTCGAGACCCGTCCCGAGGAGTGCTGCGGACTGTTGACCGGCGTCGAGGGCGATCCCTTCCGGACCGTGCATCGCTGCCGCAACACCATGACCCAGCAGCACAAGAAGGACCCCCAGGCCTATCCCCGGGACGGGACCCAGGCCTACTACATGAGCGAGGTCGACTACCTCCGGGCCATGCAGGAGGCCGAGCAGCAGGGCGAGAGGATCACGGCCGTCTACCACTCCCACGTGTCGGCCGGCGTCTACCTGTCCGAGATGGATCAGGACTTCGCGAACCACGAGCTGTTCCCGTTCCCGGATGCGGCGCAGATCGTCGTCGCGGTGGGCGATCGCGCAGTCGCGCACCTGCAGTCTGCAGCGATCTTCGAGCGCGATGCGGCGGGAATGTTTCGCGGCCGTCGGCTCGAGGCCGTCGATCCGTGAGCCCCCGAGCGACGAGGCGATCGACCGCTCGCGCGGTTGCGGCGTTCTGTGCGCTGGCGATGGTGCTTCCCTGGACCGGTTGTGCGGTCATCGGGCTGAGCCTCGACGAGCTGCCCACGGATCCGATCGCCGTCACCTGGTGGGAGCCCGAGCCGGCCCGGCGGCGGGCCGAGCTGCAGGAGCGGCAGCGACAGCAGGCTCCCCCGGCTGCGGGCCAGCAGCGGGTCGGCGTCGCGCGGGTCGAGGCGATCGGGCAGCTGCTCGGAGCGCGCGGCGACGCCTCGGGCAAGGAGCGCTTCATCGGACGGCTGTGTCTCGTCGACCCGCGGACAGGGCGCGTCACGCCGGTCTCGGCGGCGCCCCGGGGCGCCCTGCCGCTGGCCTGGTCGGACGACCACCAACGGCTGCTCTTCCTGAGCGGCCACCGCGGCGTGATCCACGTGTACGAGTACGACCGCGCCGAGGACGAGGTCCGGGCCATCACCGGCGGCCCGAACCCCCACCCTTTCGCGGACTATGGTCCAGGGGGTCAGATCACCTACCTCGAGGTGGTGAATCGCGACGGCGGGCAGTTCGAGCGGATCTGGTTGACCGATGAGGCGGGCGCTTCGCCGCGGGTCGTGTTCGAGGACCGCCAGGCCGAGGGCATGCGGCTGGCCCCGGACGGAAGCAGCCTCCTCTACGTGCGGAGACTGCCCACGCCGCCGGGGCGCCAGCGCCGGACGGAGCTGGTCCGGCTGGATCTCGCGACGGGCACCGAGCAGCCGATGGGCCGCGGACGCGAACCCGTGTTCTCGCCCATCGGGGACTGGATCGTGTACAGTGCGCCGTCCCGCGCCGGCTGGCGGCTGCGGCGGATGCGGCCCGATGGCTCGGCCAGGTCGCCCGTCGCGGGGGGTATCCGAGACGAGAAGATGCCCGCCGTGTCGCCGGACGGGCGCTTCGTCGCGTACGTCGGAAAGGTCGGCGACGCGCCGACGGATCTCGAGGTGCTCTTCGTTCGCCGCCAGGACGGCAGCGGCGACAGGGTGCTCGTCGATGCCGGGGCCGTATACGCACCGGTCTGGTAGCGACCCGAAGACCAGCAGGAACGAGCCAGAAGCGAACCGGGCTGCGAGAGCGGCGAGCGTCCCCGAGCGATCGGCGGCGCCCGCGGCGCGCGGTCACAGCCCGGACCCGCCCAACCAAACCCAGCCACCGAACCAGCAACCGAAAGAGGTCAAGCGAATCCCATGGCACCCACCCAAGCTCTCGTCCCCGTCCACGGAGGCCTGGCCGAGCCGGTCGACCGGATCGTTCCGGTCTCGAAGCGGCGCGCGCTCCGCGAGGAAGCCGCGGGTCTCGCCTCCCTGACGGTCAGCAGCGCCGACCTCTCGACCATCCACCGGATCGCGGACGGCGCGTTGTCGCCGCTCGAGGGGCCGATGCGGCAGGAAGCCTACGAACGCGTCCTCGACGAAGGCGTCATCCTCAGTGAGGGGGGGCGCTACGCGTGGACGATCCCGCTGTCGCTGCCCGTCTCCGACGAGGAGGCCGCGAAGATTGCGGCGGGCGGCTCGGCGGCCGTGCTCGACGAGGCCGGAGAGCTGGTGGCGGTCGTCGACGAGATCGAGATCTTCGACTGGGACAAGGCCCGCTACGTCAAGGCGGTCTACGGCACCGACCGGATGGACCATCCCGGTGGCCGCATGGTCGAGACCGACCCGCGCACGAAGCTCCTGGGCGGGTCCCTGCGGGCGCTGCCCCAGGCCGTGAACGCCGAGTACGGCGAGTACATGCTGTCCCCGCGGATGACCCGCGCCTTCATCGCCGACAAGAAGTGGGAACGGGCGCTCGCCTTCCAGACCCGGAACCCGCTTCACCGCGCCCACGAGTACGCCCTCGTGGCCGGCGCCGAGCAGCTGACCGACGCGGGCCACTTCACGGGAGTGGTCCTGAACCCGCTGGTGGGCGAGCTCAAGGGCGACGACGTTCCGGCGGCGACGCGCATGCGCTGCTACCGCAAGCTGCACGACGCGCGCCTGCTGGGGCAGGGCGACAAGGACGAGGCGCTGTGGGAGCGCGCCGGCTACGACCTTTCCGAGGTCTTCGAGCTGATCGGGCTCGACATCAAGATGTTCTACGGCGGGCCCAAGGAGGCCGTCATGCACGGCATCTACCGCCAGAACTACGGCTTCAGCGACATCGTGATCGGGCGAAAGCACGCGGACGCCCCCTACGAGGACGGCGAGGCCATCTGGGGCGATTTCGACGCCCACGAGATCTTCGACGCGCTCCCGGGCGAGCTCCACATCCAGCCGTGCAAGATCGGCTTCGCGGCCTTCTACGAGAGCCTCGGCCGGGTGGACCTCACGGAGCGTCACGCGGACGAGAAGCCCTTCTCGATCTCCGGCACGAAGGTTCGCGCCCAGCTCCAGGCCGGCGAGCGCCCCGACATCCGCATCATGCGGGAAGAGATCGCGGACATCCTGATCGAGGCGTACCGGGGGTAGGGGACTCACGGCGCGCACCCCGCTTGTCCGTCCTGCCCGCAGGTCAGGGCGCGTTCGGTGGCGACAGGGCCGCGTCGCAGCGGACCTCGGGTGGGGTCGCGGCCGTGATCGCCTGCTGCAGGAAGACGAGGTCCCGGAATTTGCACTCCGGTGTCCCCGCGACCGAGCAGCGTGCCTCGATCTCCGCGACCTGCGTCGGGTTCGTGATCTTCCCGGCGAGGTAGTCGAAGATCTCGTCGACGTCGGCGGGACGCGACGCGGTGGAACTCCTCGGTGCCGGTCGGGCAGACCTCCCACGCCGTAGCGCCCTGCGGGTCGACGGCCGGACCGCGCTGCACCGCTGCGTCGGGCGGCGAGAGGGTCGCGTCGCGGCTGCGATCGTACGCTGGCACGAGGTCGAGTGCGGTTCGGTTGGTGTCGTCAGTGGCGGAGAGCGCGCCGTCGCAGCGCGGCCAGACTCGAGACTGCGCCGATCGCGACCGCCGCGAGCCGGGTGGCCGACGGTTCCGGCACCATGACCGGGTCGCTGAGCTCGCTCGTCCTGCCCGTGTCGGTCGTCGCCGTGGCGACCAGATACCCGTTGAGGGGGCCGCCGCCGAGCGGCGCGAAGGAAGTGGCGCGGAAGAGCACGGCGTCCCCGGCGTCGTAGGTGTCAGCGCCGAGGTAGCGGTCGGTACCGCCGGTCGCCGCGTTGCGGAGGTAGAAGTCGATCATCAGCGGGTAGTCGCTGTCCTGCACGTTCGACGTGACGCGGTAGCGGACCTCGAGCTCGCCGGTCTGCTCGTTCCACTGTGTGTTCAGCGCGTCGAACTCGGGGAAATTCTGGAGGTCGTTCGCGCCGGTGTCGTCGTCGCCGAAGTCGTTGGGGGTGGGGCCGTCGCTCCCGAGGTCGATCGCTTCGCCCCCGTTGTCGTGGATCAGGTTGCCGCGAATCGTCGCGCTGCTGCTTCCGCCGAGCATCACGACGCCGTCCCCGCTGTTGAAGGCGATCTCGTTGCCGCTGTCGATCGTTTCGGACGCGGGGGCCACCGCGTCGGCGCCGAAGAACGAGCTCGGGCACGAGCACAGGATGCCCGAGCCATCGTTGCCGAGGTCGCGACCCTCGGGGTCCGTTCCGATGTAGTTGCCACGGATGTCGATGAACGAGCTGAGCCCCGTGATCGCGATGCCGGGGCCGCCTGTGTTGCCGATCACGTTGGCCGATCCCGTGTTCATGGCATCGAGCCCGCCGATTCCGATGACGTCGCCGTCGTTGAGCTCGATCCCGACGACGCCGTTGCCGATGTCGGCCCCGGTGCTGTCGGTTCCGATGTAGTTGCCACGGATCTGCGTGGACTGCGCGCCGCCGACGATCTGGATGCCGATGTTGTTGAAGCCGATGACGTTGCCCAGCTCGGCCTGGCCGATGTCGTTGAGCCCGCCCGAGTCGCGGATGCCGTTGAGGCCATTGCCGACATCGTCATTGGCGGCGTTGGTGCCGACGAAGTTCGCGACGATCGTGTTCGACATGCTCTCGATGCGGATGCCGTCCAGCGCGTTCGCGCCGATCGTGTTGCTCTCGACCGTCGTGCCGTCGGCCTGGATCCGGATGCCCGAGGTCGAGTTGCCGAGTGGCGAGGCGGAATCTGCCGTGAGGCCGATCGTCGCGTTCTCGACGACTGCGTCTTCTCCCGTGACCAGGACTCCGTTTTCGCTGTTGCCGGAAATGACGTTCCCGGCCATCACCTTGTTGCCCAGGCCGCCGAGCTCGACCCCCGAACCGAGGTTGCCGAGGTCCACTGTTCCCGTGACGTCCGTTCCGATCCAGTTGCCGCGAAGCTCCCCGTCGGAGCCGATGAGCTGCACTCCACCGAGTCCGTTTCCGGAGATCAGGTTGCCCGAGCCGCGCGCCCCCGTTCCCAGTCGGACGTCGTCCTCTTCGACGTAGACGCCGAACTCCGCATTGCCAGACGCGCCGAGCGGTGGCGAGATGCTCGTGCCGTCCGGTGTCGTTCCGATGCGGTTGCCGTGGATCTGCACGCCGTCGGCCGATACCCAGATCCCATCGCTCGCGCTCGCGACGATCAGGTTGCCCTTGCCGCTGCAGGTCGAGTCGTCACAGGTCTTGCCCACGATCGAGCCGTTCGCGTCCGTCAAGAGGACGCCGTGGTCGTTGCCGAGATAGAAGGCACCCCCGCGAAGGCCGAGGTGATTCCCCTCGACCGTCTGTGAGCCGGCCCCGTTCAGCACCACGCCGGCGAACGAGAACTCGTAGATCGCGAGGCCGCGGACGACGCTGTTCTCCGAACCGGCAAGGAAGTTCAACCCGGCCTGGATCTGGCCTCCGGGCGTGTCCCCGCTGATGCTGACGACCGGTGTCGCCCACGGGTCGAGCGTGTCGTAGCCGGGTGCGGTGTATCCGTCGATCACGACCGTGTCGACGATGATCGGGAGAGCGGTCTGAGGGTCGATCTCGACGAAGCCGCCCGAGAGCGGGATCGTTGCGGCGAACTCGATCGTGTCCGCGCCCGCGAGCGCGTTCGCTTCCTCGATTGCCGCCCGCAGGGTGCACTCGGCACCCACCTCGACGATGAACAGCCCCGTGAAGCAGGTCCCGTCGCCCGGCATGTTGTCGCCGGTGTCGCTGTCCGAGTTGACGGAGAACGTGGCCGCCGGCGCCGTCGCGGCGTACAGCAAGATGGTGGTCGCGGCGACACGCAGGCCGCTTCGTGCGGCGGCCAGCGGGTACTTCAGCATGGGTCGACCTCGCTTCCAGTCCGTAACTGGTCGCTCACGGTACCACCCCGTGGGTGACCCGGCCGGACGCGTAGTCGTCTGGCCCGTCGCGAACCATTCGCTTCGGCCTCCCGGAACCCTGCCCGTTCGTCCTATCTTCTGATCCGCACCCCAGAATGGAGAGCGCCGTTGCTGGACCGCGTCATTTCTGCCGACTGCCACGTCACCGAGCCCATCGACCTCTGGAAGCGGGAGCTCCCGCCCTCGATGCGGGACCGGGGCCCCCGCCTCGAGGTCCGCGACGGGCGCATGGGGTACGTGGTCGAGGACCGGATGGCCTTCAAGATGCCTCCGATGCAGCGCGAGCTGCCCGAAGGCCCGGTCGACCATGACTCGCCCGGAGACAGTCCGGGGACGCGTGAGCAGGCACTCGCGAAGGACGGTGTCTGGGGCGAGGTCCTCTATCCGAACGCCGCGTTCTTCTGCACCTACGAGGTCGAGGACGCCGCGCTGCAGACCGGCATCTGCCGCGTCTACAACGACTGGCTGTCGGCGACCTTCGCTGCGGATCCGCGCTTCGCCGGAATCGGGATCCTGCCGTCCCTCGACCGCGACGCCGCGGTCGCCGAGCTCCAGCGCCTCGGCGCGTTGGGCCTCAGGGGCGCGCTCCTCCCGGCGCACGCGGACGAGTGCCCGTACAACGAGGCCGTCTGGGAGCCGGTCTGGGAGACCGCGGCCGGCCTCGGCGTTCCCCTGCACTTCCACGCCGGCACCGGTCGGTCACAGCGTCCCGCGCGCGGCGACGGTGCGGCCGTCGTCAATTACGTCGTCACCGTCAGCGGGCTGATCGAGACCGCGTCGTACCTGTGCGCGTCCGGCGTTCTGCACCGGCACCCCGCGCTTCGCGTCGGCATGGTCGAGTGCGGCGCGGGCTGGCTCGCGTGGACGCTCGACTCGATGGACGACGCGACGCGCGACCACGCGGCCTGGGTCCGCCCGAAGCTCGCGGAAGCTCCCAGCGAGTACTTCCGCCGTCAGGGCTTCGTGACCTTCCAGCGCGATCCGGTCGGCATCGCGAACGTCGCTCGCACGGGATCTCGATGCCTCTTCTGGGGCTCCGACCATCCCCATCCCGAAGGTACGTTCCCGAAGTCGCGCCACATTCTCGAGGAGCAGTTCGCGGGCGTTCCGGAGGACATCGCCCGGCGCATCACACACGACAACGCCGTCGAGACCTACGGCTTCCCGCCCGCCTGAGCGTCGAGCCAGCGGGCGTCAGGCCACGAAGCCTCCTTCGACTCCCTTGCACAGCACGCTCACGGCGTCGTGGGGGTGCAGGCTCTCTTCGTGGCGCACGGCGACGCGGAAGTCCGTGACGAAGGAGAGCTCTTCGATGCCGCGGCGGATCTTGCGGGCCGCGTCCTCGCAGAACATCAGGTTCTCGCCGTTCAGCGCCGCGAAGGCCTGCTCGTCCTCGCGCTTGACCGCCGACTGTACAGGGGTGCCGACGGCCGCCTCGACGGCCTGGATCAGGGGCAGGATGGGCATCGCGCCCGTCCGCGGATCGACGGCGATACGCACCTCGGCGTGGCTGCGCTGGCTGTGGGGCGTCGCGCACATCCCGTCCTCGGAGGCGAGCCAATCGGCCACCTGGTCGGTGGACACGGAGTCGCCCTGGGGCCCGAAGCGCTGGATGAAGCGTCCGCGGATCAGCTCGCGCGACAGCGCGGCGCTGCAGGGGCAGGTGCTCGAGTAGGTGACGCGCGTCTGGAGCTCGAAGCGCATGCCGTCGTCGTGCAGGTGGCCGGAGATCTCGATCGGGTAGCTCTTCCAGCCGTGGTGCTCCGTGGCCAGCGAAGGCACCTTGACGAGGTAGTCGCAGCGGAGCGCGACGTGGCTCTCGCTGCTCGTGTCGGCATGCGAGTCGACGAAGGCGCGCAGCAGCTTGCCGAGGGTCTGGGTGCCGACCTCGTTCTGCTCGAGGATGTCCTGTAGCAGGAGGAAGAGGCGGGACATGTGAATGCCCTTGGCGAGCGGACGGTCCAGGCTCACGAAGGCGTCGGCCACGGCGGGCATGCGGATCGGCGTGCCGGAAGCGTCGGGAAGCAGGATGGGGAGGTCGATCTTCTCCATCCCGACCCGGTCGATCGGACCGGTCGCGATGGCGGGGTAGTCTCGTGCGATGTCGGGGAGCTGGCGCAGGGCGTCGTCGTTCTCGTCGTGAGGCTGGCTCATCGGATCTTCTCCTGGCTTGTTCGGGTGAAGGCGGGGCGAGCCGCGCGGGCTTGCGTCCTAGTTCGGGCTCTCCGGCTCTGCGGAGAGGGTCATGGCAAGGGTTTGCGCGACGGCGAGCGCTCGATCGAGCAGCAGCTGTGTCGCGAAGCTGAAGCGGAATCCGAGGAAGGCGCTGGTCGAAAGCTCCATGAAGGGAGCCGCCATGTCCTCGACCTCGCGACTCGCGTCCACGAGAACCAGGATGCGGGCGAAGAAGTCGTGCTGCGCCGCTTCGCCCTCGTCTTCGGTCCGGGCCACGAGCTCCTGGAGGAGCGGTGCGAGCTCGCTCCTCATCGTGTCGATTGCATCGCCCACGAAGGCGCTCCCCGGGCGAGCGTCTGCTCGGCACGCTCGGCGAGCTCGTGCCCGCTCTCGAACGCGTCCTCGATCTCGTCGCCGCGCAGCCAGTCGCCGCACACGCCGAGTGCGAGCTTCGGGTCCCAGAACGCGCCCGCTCGGCTTGGGGCCTGGGCGCGGGCGAGCAGCCAGCGGTGGGTGCGCAGCTGCGTGGCGCCTTGCCCGAGCGGCACGACCCGCCCCAGCTCCGCTGCGAGCACGCAGGCGATCTCGCACTGGGAGGCGTCGAGGTGTTCCTGACTCCAGGCGCTGCTGCTGTGCAGCACCCAGGTCTCGCGGTCGCTGCGGCCGGGCTTGCTCGCGTTCCGGACAGCGCACTCGAGCGGGCCCGTCTCGAAGTCGATGCGGTCGTAGGCGGTGTCGAGTGGCGCGTCGAAGCTGGCCATGGTCGCGTGTACGGGTTCGCACCGAACCGAGGCGACGGCCTCGCGGAACGCTGCCGCAGCCGGGAGGAGCGCGGCGGCCTGCGGAGCCGGCGTGGCGACGACGAGTGCGCGGAAGGGAATCGTCTGGACACCGTCTTCGAGGTCGAGCTCCCAGCCTCGGCGCGTCTTCTGCGCGCGGGTCACACGGCGCTCGGTGACGACCTCGAGGTCGCGGGCCAGGTCGCGGGTCAGCACACTCATTCGCGGGGTCCCAACCAGGGCGCGCTGGACCCCGCGGTCTTCCAGGCGTCCCCGCCCATCCGCTCGAGCCGATCGGTGCGCCCACTCGGCCACCAGCCCCCGCGCCATCCAGCCCTCGACCTGGACCTGGAAGCGAGGCGACCGGGACGTGAACGAGATCGCCCCATGGTCGAAGCTCGTGTCTCCCTGCCGGCGGGTCGAGCAGCGGCCGCCCGGCCCGCGTGCCTTCTCGTACACGACGCAGCGGAGGCCGCGGTCGGTCAGGCGCCTGGCGGCCGTCAGGCCCGCAATTCCCGCCCCGATGACGGCGACGTCCCAGCTCATCCGATCTGTTCCCTCCGAATCCACCACTCGCGACTCGAAGGTCACGCTAACAGCGCTCGCTCAAACTGTCTAGAAAAAATCTAGACACATTTGCGGGTGTGAATTGGCAACACACCGATTTCAATCAGATATCCGTCCAGGTTTGAAAGCCAAAAATCTCGACTTATCCTGGACGGCATGAACCGAGAGCAGACCTCGACCTCCCGCGGAGCGGTTCTCGTCACCGGCGCGACGGGCTTCCTGGGCCGCCGGCTCGTGGGTGCGCTGCGGGAGCGTGGCCGCGACGTGCGGGCGATCTCGCGCGACGGCGAGCGCGCCCGCGCGATCCTGGGGGACGACGCCGCCTGCTGGTCCTGGGACTACCGCAGCCAGGACTTCCCGGCGGAGGCACTCGCCGGCGTCGACACCGTCTACCACCTGATGGGCGAGAACATCGCGTCCGGCCGTTGGACGCCGCGCAAGAAGGATGAGCTGCGCGGGTCGCGCATCCTCAGCACCGAGAAGCTCGTCGCCGCCCTGCCGGACTCCGTAGTGGACTTTCTCTGCGCGTCCGCGATCGGCATCTACCCGGGCGACACCCACGTCGCCTTCGACGAGAACAGCGTCCTCTCCGAGCCGACCACGTTCATGACGCGCCTGTGCAGCGACTGGGAGAGTGCGGCCGCACGAGCCTGCACCGAAGGTCGCCGCGTGTCCCTCCTCCGGATCGGGCTGGTCCTGGGCGAGAGCGGCATGCTCACCCCGCTCGTGCCGCTCTACCGCCTCGGCCTGGGCGCGACGCTAGGCGACGG
This sequence comes from Myxococcota bacterium, assembly GCA_028284295.1. Taxonomy (GTDB): domain Bacteria; phylum Myxococcota_A; class UBA9160; order UBA9160; family UBA4427; genus JAJDAN01. The sequence goes on from JANQSB010000688.1 coordinate 10,876, forward strand.
GCGTCAGTTCGTTCCCTGGGTCCATGTCGACGACCTGGTCCGCATGCTCGAGTTCGTGCGCGAGGACCGCTCGCTCGCCGGGCCCGTCAACCTGGTCGGCCCCGAGCCGGTTCCCCTGGCGACCTTCAGCCGCAGTCTGGCAGCGCTCGTGAAGCGCCCGCACCTCTTTCGCGTCCCGGCGGCCGCGGTCCGGATCGCCCTCGGAGAGGCCTCGGCGCTGCTGCTGTCGAGCTACGACATCCGACCGACGCGGCTCGAGAAGCACGGCTTCCGCTTCGACTTCCGCTCGCACGGCGATGCCATCGCTTCCGTCCTGCGCGATCACTACTGAGACCGCTTCCCCGCGGTCCGAGGACGGTGTCTACGGGGTCCGGACGACTTCGAGCGGGGCCGCTCCGCGTTCGCGCTCTACAGGGCGAAGAACGACATCAGCGAGTGCACCGTGGGGTCGTGAAGATCGGGTTCGCGCGCGCACTCGATCAGTGCGCCGATCTCCGCGTTGTTCCAGATCGCGGCGCCCGTGAGCAGCATGTAGAGCAGGCTCGCCTCGAGGCGGAAGCGCACGAGCATGCGCGGAGCGTCGGTGGGTGCGTCCTCGTCGAGGGCGAATCGGTAGAGGAGGCGATCGTCGCCGCCGAGCGTGACCTGGACGCCCGGCGACACGAGGAGCTCGACATCCACGGCGGGAAAGACTCCGAGTCTCCGCTGCATGGCGCGTTGGTTGGCTCGCGCCTTGCCGAGCATTCGCTGCCAAGGAAGCGGGAACTCCTCCGGGATCGCCACCGCATCCTGCGCGAGGGGCAGCTCGCCGAGCTCGTCCTCGGCGTAACGACAGCGCTCTTCGCTCGAGTAGCGGCGAAAGACCGCGTTCGCATTCCGGGTGACTTCGCCGGTACCCGAGTCGAGTACGTCGCCCGTGCAGAGCTGGCGGAGCCGGGCTCCTCCCAGATCGGAGGCCTGTGCGGCGTGCTCGATCTCGTCTGGCGTCGCCTGGTGGAGGTAGCGCGACCAGGACGCGATGCGGCCGCCCATGACATAGGAGCCGGCGGCGGGAACGCAGTAGCGCGGCCGCAGGATCCGGGTGATCTCGAGGAAGAGCTCCAGCCGGTCCTTCTTGACGGCGTCGCGCTTGGCGGCCTTCGAGTCGTCGTCGTACTCGAAGAACGCGTGCGGAAAGAAGCTCGCGCCTCCGTACGGGAGGAGGGCGATATCGATCGCGCCGAATCGCTCTCGCAGGGCGCGCGCATCGTCGGGCTGGATGCAGTTGTCGACCACGTGCAGGATCGAAGCGCCGTCCGAGTCCGTGACGTGGAGCGAGCTGTCCATCGCGTACCCGGTCTGGTCCACGTAGCCATCGCCCGAAGATCCGAAGTCCGCCAGGATCGTGAGGTCGATACCGTCGAAGCGGGAGGTACCGCCGAGTTCGAGTTCGCGGATGTGACGGAATCCGATCGCTGCGATCGCGCGATGGAGATGGTCGTGCGGGAGCTTGCCGATCAGGATCGGAGTCGACTTCGGGTAGTGCGCTAGGCTCGGTGCGTGGAGGTGGTCGGGGTGGATGTGGCTGACGTAGATCCAGTCCGGCTCGAGTGCGCGGTAGCGAGCGAGAGATTCCGGGAGCAGGGGCGGGAAGTTGTACCAGCTCCCGTGAAACGCGGAGCCGCCGATCCACGGATCGACCAGCACGGTCCGCCCGTCCGACAGGCGGATCGAGACGCATGCGTTCGTGACGAACTCGAGCTGCACCGCTGCTCCGCGGATCGTTCAGGGAGTTCGATCGTTCCCCTCGACTGCGCCCGAGCGTAACAGGAGCTCTGGGATGGCGGGCAGGAAGTTCCAGCCCGAAGCCTTGGCTCCTCGCCGACGCGGGCTACGGTAAGCTCGCAGCCCGCGTCGGCGGCGTCCCGGCGACCGGGCGGCTAGCGCACCCGGGCGGAGCTTCGTCGACGCAGCATCGCGAGCGTGCCGAGGGCGGCGACCGCCAGTGCGGCGGATCCGGCCTCGGGCGCAGCCACCACCTCGGCGTCGCCGATCGGCACGCCGGTGAGTCCGGAGTCGCCCAGCGCCCCCGCCAGCTCCGACGAGACCCGCAGCTCGCCGGCGACGACGAGCTCCGTGGCCGCGGCTTCCAGCAGCTGCACCCCGGGATCGACGGCCAGGTCGAAGGCCGGTCCGACCACGCCTGCGTTGCTGCTGACGAAGAAGCCCGTCAGGTCGCCCGCGATCCGCTGGTCGTCGAAGGCGATCGTGAAGTCCCCGAGCGTGATGGAGTCCCCGTTGAAGGACACCGTGCCCGCGTGCTCGATGGTCCCGTCGAAGGTGCCCGGGAAGTCGCTGGGGTCGAAGAGGAAGGTCGTCGGCAGCGGGTCTGCCTCTCGGCCGAGGATCGGGAAGCCCACGCTGTCCGGCAGCGAGCCAGGCACGATGACCTCGTCGCTGATCGAGGAGATCGTGAGCCCCGCCGCGGTGAGAGCCGAGGGGTCCAACGCGACGCTCGTGGCGCCGCTGCCGAGCCGGAGGATCAGGCTCGGATAGCCCTGGACCAGGCCGGTTCCGACCGCGGCACCCGCCAGGCCGGCATCGCCGAGCGTCGTGGCCAGCTCTTCCGCGAGCAGCAGCTCCACGCCGATTTCCAGGGAAGCCTCGCCGGGATCGAGTGCGAGCCCGGTGGTGGCGACGTCGAAGGCCGGGCCCGTGACGCCGGCATTGCTCGTCACGAAGAAGCCCGTCCGATCCGCGTCGGCTCGGCTCCCGTCGAAGCCGATCGTGAAGTCGCCGAGCTCCACCGTATCGCTGTTGAAGAAGACGGATCCTGCGTGCTCGATCGTGCCGGCGAAGGTCGACAGGAAGTCCTCGGGCAGATACTCGAAATCGGTCGGCAGGGATCCATCCACGGGATTGATGGGGAATGCGACGGATCCATCGGGCAGGCCGGGGTTGATGACCTCTTCGGACACGCCGGAGAGCACGAGCCCCGCTGCCGTCTCGAGAAGGTCGAAGTCGAGCACGACGTTGGTCTTGCCCCCGGCGACCAGGACCCGGTTGACGCCGTCCACACGGGCATCTCCGACGTCGAGGCCCGCAAGGCCCGCGTCGCCGAGGATCCCGGCGAGCTCCGGGCTCACGAGAAGCTCGCCCGTGACCGTGAAGGTCCCCGAGACAGGGCTGGCGGTATCGATCTCGACGTCGAAGAGCGGTCCGGTCAGTCCCGTGGTGCTGGCGACGAAGAATCCCGAGGCGTCGTCGGTGATCCGACTGGCGTCGAAGGCGATCTGGAAGTCGCCGACCTCGATCGTCCCGGCGTTGAAGAAGACGGAGCCCGCGTGCTCGATCGTCCCGGAGAAGGTGCCTGCGAAGTCGGCGCTGTCGTAGCCGAAGGTCGTGGGCTCCAGGGGCGCGGAGATCGCACGCGGATTGATCCGGAAGGCCACCGACTCGGAGGAGAGCGAGCCCGGCACGATCACGTCGCTGGACACACCGGACAGGGTGAGGCCGGCGCCCGCGAGCGTCGTCAGGTCCAGCTCGACACTGGTGGTCCCGCCCCGAACGAGGGAGAGGACCGGCTCGCCAGCCTGCGCTCCGCTCGTCCACGAGAGCGCCAACACGAAACCCATCCAGCCCAGTGCACGACTCGCCATATCGAGATCTCCCTGCTGTCCGGTGCGGGAGTGCGCCGGTCGAGGACAGGATGTCCGGAGATTGGACATTGACAAGAAAATCTCAGAAATAATCTGTACAGCGACGGCGACAGCGACCGTCGCTGTACAGATCTTCCGGGCCTCGGGGGCAGGGCGAGGTGTTCCTTCGAGCCGTCGGTGCGGCACCACGGCCCGGCGCCGCTGGGCTCGGGGAGCGCCGTTGGGGGGCGCTCGAGGCGGCCACCGCCGGGTCTCGGGCCCTACGCGATCCGGAAGTCGTCGATCTGGATCTCGGCGCCGTAGTCCGCGTAGTCGCCGGCCGATCGCTGATCCCGGAAGTGCGACCAGGAGACCGGCTCGAAGACGGGAGCCGCCCCGCCAGCCAGGAGCTCCGGCAGGGGTGCGCAGCTCGTCGTGTACGACGGATTCAGGAAGAAGGGTGCGCTGTGGCGCGTCCGGTCGCGGCTGGCGAGAACCCGGTGGACCGGCGAGCGGTAGCGGTCGTTGCTCCAGACCTGGAGCATGTCGCCGAGGTTCACGACGAACGCACCCTCCACGACGGGGACCACGTGGAAGCGATCGCCGCGCTGGACCTGCAGGCCGGGTACGTCGTCCTGGAGCACCAGCGTCAGGGCGCCGGCGTCCGTGTGGTGGTGGACGCCGAGCAGCCCCTCGTCCGGGAGCAGCGGGGCGTCGGCCGCGGCGGGTGTGGGGCAGGGTGCATAGCGGTTGAGCCGGACGAAGCTCGAGTGATCGACGAAGGCCGCGTCGAGGCGGTCCGGCGGCAGCCCGAGTGAGCAGCACACGGCCCGCAGGAGCGCCAGCGCAAGCCGTTCGCAATCCGCGTAGTGCTCGAGGAAGAGCGCGCGCATCCGCGCTTCCCCGGCGGGCCAGAGGTTCTCGCCGTCGCTGTGTCGCGAGGCTTCCGGACCCGTCTCGCGCTCGCCCCCGTAGTCGAAGACCTCCTTCCAGTCCGGGCGGTTCTTGGTGAGCTCGGCGTCGTAGTAGCCCCGTGCGTTGAAGCGCGACCGGCGCATGGCCTGCTTCGTGGGGGCAGGCAGCTCGAAGAGCGCCCGAATCGCGTCTCGCACCTCGTCCAGGCGGGACCCGGGCAGGCCGTGGCCGACGACCTGGAAGGCGCCCCACTCAGTACAGGGTGCGGCCAGCTCGGCCGCCACGCGGGCGAGGGCGGCCGGCTGCGGCCCATCGGCCTCGCAGAGCCCGGAGACGTCGATGACGGGAATGGACTCGCCCATGGCCCGCATTCTAGACGCGAAGCGCGCGGCTCGTCGACGGGCCGGATGCGCGAGCGAGCCGACTCGCGCCCGGCTTTACGATCCGATGCGAGCGTCTAGACTCGATCGGATTCGAGGAGGGGGCGACGCAAGTGGCGATCACGGAAGGAAGAGCGGCACCGGCATTCACGCTCGAGGACCAGGACGGCAACAAGGTGTCGCTGAAGGACTACCGCGGGGGCGACGTCGTCGTCTACTTCTACCCGCGTGACGACACGCCGGGCTGCACCAAGGAGGCGCAGGGCTTCCGCTCGCTGCTCAAGAAGTTCGAGAAGCTCGGTGTCTCGGTCATCGGCATCTCGCCCGACGGAGCGGCGGCGCACCAGAAGTTCATCGCCAAGTACAAGCTGAACTTCCCGCTGCTGTCCGATCCGGACAAGAAGGTCATGACGAAGTACGGCGCCTTCGGCGAGAAGATGATGTACGGCAAGAAGACCCAGGGTGTCATCCGCTCGACGGTGTGGGTCGGCGCCGACGGCAAGGTGAAGAAGCACTGGGCGCGAGTGGCGAAGGCGGCGGACCACCCGGCCAAGGTGCTCGCGGAGATCCAGGGCGCCGACGACTGAGGCGCCCTGTCGTGGCGAGTCCTAGGCCAGGCGGATCCGCGGTTCGGCAGCCGCCGCCAGGAGGCTCTCGCGGTCCGAGCCGTCCGCCGGGTGCATGGCGTAGCCGAAGGCCAGGGCCACGGGCAGGGGCTGGTTGAGGGCCGGGTCCTTCGACAGGTCGTCGGCGACGCTGCGCGCCAGCTCGAAGACCCGCTCGCCCGGATTCGCGCCGGGGTCGGGCAGCAGCATGCTGAACTCGCCGGGTGCGGTGCGTCCGAGCACGTCGAAGTCGCGCAGCTGCTCGCGGAGCGCCTGGGCGGCGCGCAGGGTCACGCGGTGGGCGTGGGCCGGCCCGGCCTGGGCCGCGATCTCGTCGAGGTTCTCGATCCGGCAGCTCGCCAGGGCCAGTGCCCCGTCGCTCCCCCGGGCGCGCGCGATCTCCTCCTGGACCCGGGTGCCGAGGTAGCCGGCGTTCGGGAGGCCGGTCTCCTCGTCGAAGCTCCGTTGCTGCCTTGCGGCGGAGTGGGCGAGGGCGCCCTCGACGCCGCGCTCGACGTAGCCCAGGAACTTCGTGAAGACCTGGAGATCGTCCTCGTCGAAGGCTCCGGCGTAGAAGTGGTCGGTGACGACCTTGTCGTAGACCGACAGCGTCCCGACCACGCGGTCGGCGCGGCGCAGGGGCGCGCACAGGCAGGACTGGAACTCGCCCTGCCACTCCGCCAGGCCCGGGCTCTCGCGCAGGTCGGTCACCCGGAAGGCGGTGCGCCGGCGGATGGTCTCGACACAGACCTGCTTGTCGAGCTTGAACAGGCGCTCCTGGACCTGACCGTCGGCGCCCCCGAAATAGGAACGGATGACGAAGCGCTTGGTCTCCTCGTCCTGCAGGCGCAGGATCGCGTGGTCGGCCTCGAGGATCATGGCGACGGAAGAGGTCGCGAGCCGGACCACCTCGGAGAGCTGCTTGCTGGAGATCATCCGGATGCCGGTCTCGTTGATCGCGTTGATGCGATTGGCGCGGGTGGCCATGCGCGTCTCGCGTTCGGACTGGGCGATGCCGTCGGCGGTGGCGGCGGGGAGCTCGAGCAGGGTCTCCTCCGCACCGCGGCCGCGCGGTGGCGTGGCGCCGCACTGGACGCCCAGCACGCCGACCAGCCGGTCCGCCGAGAGCAGCGGCAGGCTGACGTAGGCGAGGCTGCCGTCCTCGCCGCGCAGGAAGGCGGGCCGGCGACTGCGCGCCACCTGGCCGTCGATGCCGTGCCCGGCGACCACGCGATACTCGCCCCCGAAGCCGCCGCCCTCGAGGGAGGTCGCCGCCAGGCGCAGCTCGCCGTCCTCGCTGCCGTCGAGGTAGACGTTGACGATGCCGTGCCCGACCCGCTCCGCGACGAAGAGGCACAGGGCGCGCAGCCGGTCGAGCAGGGGGTTCGCGTCGCCCAGGATCTCGTGCACGGTGCGCACGGCGTCGTAGCGCGCCGCCTGGTTGCGCAGGCGTTCGTGCTCCTCGGCGCGGGTGATGATCTGTGCGTCCAGGCGGGCCACGCGTTCCATGAAGCGCAGGTCGTCGTCGTCGAAGGCGTTGCGGCGGGTGCCGTGATGCAGGTTGAGCACGCCGAGCACGCCCCCGTCGCTCACCAGGGGCACGGAGAGCGCGCTCTCGACGTCCATCCGCTCCCGTACGATCTGGAAGGCGCTGCGATCGGCCCGGCCGTTCACCAGCAGGGGGCGTGCGTCCTGGGCGACGCGCCCGGCGATACCCTCGCCGATGGGCACGCGGATCTTCGGCCACAGCTCGCGCTCGACTCCGATTGCGACGCGGATCGTCAGCTCCCGCCGGGCGGGGTCGAGGAGCATCAGCGAGCCGCCCTCGGCGCCCGTGACCCCGACCGCGATCTCGAGCATGCGCGCGAAGAGCTCCTGGGAGTCGATGGTCAGCTCGACGGACTCGACCACTTCGGAGAGAGCGGTGAGCAGCTCGCTCTTGCGGTCCCGGGTGGCCGTCTCGTAGCCCCACAGCAGTCTCGCCGTCAGGGGCGAGAGGATCTGGAGCCCCTGCTCGCTGGCGCCCGGGAAGCGGGCGGCGAAGCCGGGCGAGGCGCCGCCTTCGACGACCGCGTGCAGGGAGCCGCCGTCGAAGAAGGCATCGGCATCGAGGGTCAGCAGGGACTCGAAGAGGAGCTCGACCTCCGGTGCCGCCTCCTGGACGATCCGCCGCGCCGCGGCCTCGTCGTCGGCGAACACCCCCGCCAGCTCCAGCTGCGGATTGCAGGCCAGCAGCCGCAGCAGCTGCATCGACTCCTCGGAGACCCCGAAGATGCCGACTCGCCGCGGCATCACTCGTCTCCGTCGAGGAGGGGATCCAGCGAGACGGTGAGGCGCAGGGTCAGGGTCTCGCCCTTCGGGCTCCCGAACACCACCGGCAGCTGCACGCTGCGCGGTCCGGCGAGCTGTGCCTGACCCACTGAAACGAGCTCGAAGTCGGGTCCGATCCGGGTATCCGGCTCGGGCTTGGAGTCCGGGTCCGCTCCGGCACTGCCGTCCCAGGGACCGTCGAGGGCCTCCAGGGCGACGTCCACGTCGTCCTCTCCGCCTTCCGCGAGGATGGCCCGTTCCATCAGCTCGACGCCGTCTCCGGCCTGCGCTGCGGGCGCCTCGGCTTCGACCTCGGGTGCGGCGATCTCGGCCGGTGCGCTCTCGGGCAGCGCGGGGGCCTCCATCTCGGGCTCCGGCTCCGGCTCGAGCTCGCGCAGGACGCGGATCACCCGCTTCGAAATCGTCGTCAGGGTCTGCAGCACGCCCTTGCCGCTCTGGGCCACGGCCTCGAAGACCGCGGCGTCCGGCAGGTCGAGGCGGCGGTGCAGCTCCTCGATGGTGTAGGGGTCGCTCTCGTCGCGCTTGTTGTACTGGACGACGATCGGCAGCTCGTCCAGGCTGCGACCGTAGGCGCCCAGCGCTTCCCGCAGCTCCGCCAGGCAGGCGACGTTGGCCTCGATCTGGTCGGGCCGCGAATCCACCACGAAGACCACCCCGTCCGCGTGGTCGAGGAGCTGCTTGCGGGTGGGCTCGTGCTCCTCTCCGCCGGGCACGGCGACCACCTGCAGCTGGGTGCGCAGCCCGTTCACCTGTCCGAGCTCGATCGGCAGCAGCTCGTAGTGGGTGGTGGGGTCCAGCCGCGTCGGGATCTGCTGGAGCTCGCCGCGATGGTCCGCGCGGAGCTTCTGGTGGATGACGCGCAGATTGGTCGACACGCCGGCTCCGGGGATGCCCCAGAGTGCGATGCGGGCGTTGACTTGGGATCGGTCGGGTGAGAGATGGGCCACGGCGGACTAGATCTTGCCCTTCTTGTTGAGGATGCGGCGCGCGTGGGTCGAGATCGCGGACGGGACGTCCTTGCTCTTCATGATGCTGCGCAGCTCCTTCTCCTGCAAATAGTTCAGGAACTTGATCGCTTCGGCCTGGGGGCACTTGGGATTCGTCGCCAGGCCCGACTTGACCTGATAGTTCTTCGTCCACTCGCGGTTGCGCGCGATCATCCGGAGGATCTCGTCGGAGACGTTGCGCGACTTCGCGATCTGCACGACCTCGGTGTCGGTGATCTTGGGGCTCTGCATCACCGAAGTGGACACCATCTTGTTGCGGTCGCGGATCAGGAGCGATCGGGCCTCCTTGCCGCCCACGCGCGCGAGCTTGATCTTCTGCATGACCGTCATCTTCTGGATCAGTGCGTAGAGGTTGCCCTGGGCCTCCTCGTCCTCGAGATCGTCCTCGCTGAGCAACTGCTTCGCGACGTCGCCCATTCCGTCGCCGAGCATGGCGAGGATCGCCGCCTCGGCCTGGTCGCTGCTCACCTCGCTGGCGTCGAGCTCGTCTTCGTCCTCTTCGTCGACCCCCAGGAAGGTGAGGATCCGCTCGATGACGGCCCGACCGGTCAGCGGGTTGGCGCCCAGGGCCTCGACGACCTCGTCGGAGCGGAGCAGCCGCTCCTGGTTGTTGCTGATGATGTCGATCACGCGCCGGAGGGGCAGGGTGGCCAGGAAGGCGAGGGTCGTGTCGTCGGTCTGGGCGTTCAGCGCGATGCGTTCGCAGTGGGGCTCGCTCTCCTGATGCGCGCGCGCGAGATGGGACAGGACGGCGGGATGGGTCGGTCCCTCCAGCACCGAGAAGGCGACGTGCTCGGGGAGCCCCTCGAGGCTCTCCCGGGCCCGCGACTTCACCTCCGCGTCGGGGTCGTGGAGGAGTGCGAAGAGGACCGTCGCCAGCTCCACCGGCTCGAGGGGCAGGGCGCCGCGTGCCGCCATGCGCCGGGCCTCGACGGGCGCGTCCTTGCGCACGTACTTCTCGGCTTGCGGCGACAGGCTGAGTCGGATCTTGCCCGATGCACCCATTGGTGTACAAACCCCCCTGAAGGCCCGCCCACGCGGCCGCGGATGGCACGCAGCCACCTTCCACAGTCGGTCGCCGCGGGGTCGAACTTGAAGATCTCGCGCGCGGTCGGGTGCGGCGAGAGGGCAGGCAGGGCCCGCTCGTATCCGGTTGCACGGGCTCGGTCACCGCGGTTCGTTTCGGGCCCGGACGCTCGCGTGGGAGCGGAGGAGGGAGAATGGAGCTGGAACGTCGGGTCGTCCGCAGAATGCCGCGTCTCGTGCTGGGAGCCGTCGCGCTCGGACTGGCCGCTACCCTGGCCCTGGGCGGGTGCGCATCCGACCCGGAGCCGGCGCCCGGGCCCGCCCCGCGGGAGGAGATCCCCGAGGAAGGCCGGCTCGATCCGCGCTATCAGCCCCGGGAGCCGCTCGAGGAGCCCTGGTACAACACCGACTACCTGTTCGGGATGACCCGGGCCGTCACCAACTCGACCATCCACCCCGGGGCGCAGGTGCCCCTGCTGGTGCTGACGATCCCCTTCGACATCGTCTTCCTTCCCTTCACCGCCATCGGAGGCTTCTTCTAGATGACCCCTGGAACGAGAGGTCGGGTGCTGCCCGGCCCGTCGCGCCCGCTTCGCGTCTGGATCGCCGTCACCGTCTCCCTCGGGGCGCTGCTCGGCCTCGGTTGTGCCCCGCAGGCGATGCGTGGCGGCGAGGGGACCGAGAACCCGGATCTCGACCGGCCGGCCCTGAGCGTCAAGCTCGACCGCGAGGACATCAACTACCTGGTCGCCGACTACCTGAAGCACCTCGAGCCGTCGGCGTTCTGGAAGGGAGTCATCGATCGCGGGGACCGACCCCTGGTGGCCATCTGGCCGATCACCAACGAGACCTCCCAGCACATCGACGACCAGATGGCGACCCTGCTCTCGTCGATCGAGACCACCCTCGTCAACACCGGCGTGGTGCGGGTCGTGGACCGGGCGCGTCAGGAGGACCTGGTTCGCGAGATCGGCATGCAGCAGGGTGCTGCCTTCGACCCGGCCTCCGCCCGGCGCATGGGAAAGCAGCTCGGCGTCGAGTACTTCTTCACCGGCAAGATCAGCTCGGTGGACGAGAAGCTCGCCAAGATGCGCCGCGTCCAGTACAGCCTCTTCTTGCAGGTGGTCGACATCGAGACCGGGATCATCGAGTTCCAGAACGAGGTCACCCGCTCGAAGGCCGTCAAGAAGTAGGTCTCCATGCTCCCCGGGCGTCGGTCTGCAGGGCCGCTGCTGCTCGCGCTCGCGTGGCTCGGCAGCGGCTGTGCGACCTATACGGACAAGATCGAGTCGGCCACCCAGAAGGTGTCGACGGGCCAGTACGAGGCCGCCATGTCCTCGTTCAACGAACTGCTCGACGTCGACTCGGACGAAGAGCTGCCCGGGAAGTGGAAGGACGAGCGGCGGCTGGCGGTGCTCGAGCGCGCGGTCCTGAAGCAGGCGCTCGAGGACTACGCGGGCAGCGAGCGCGATCTCAGCGCCGGCGACGCCGAGCTCGAGCTGCTCGACTACAAGAGCGATGCCGCCGGCTCGATCGGTGAGTGGATCTACAGCGACAGCGCCGCCGACTATCGGGCGCCGCCCACCGAGCGCCTGGCACTCAACTCGGTCAACATGCTCAACTACCTCGCGCGCGGGGACTGGGATGGCGCCGCCGTCGAGGCGCGTCGCTTCCAGACCATGCGCGAGTACCTCGAGAGCGTCGACCTGGGAAGGCTCGGGGTGTTCGGGGCCTACCTGGCCGGCCTCACCTTCGAGCGACTCGGCCAGGGCGATCGCGCGCTCCGCTACTACGAGGAGGCGATGGCCGAGCGCACGCTCCCGAGCCTGCAAGAGGCCGTCTCGCGGCTGGCGGCCTCGTACCCCTACCGCGGTCCGCGCATTCGCGAGCTGCTGGGCGACGGGGCGGCTGGCTCCTCCGGCCCCGTGCCGCCGCCGGCGGAGATCGTGACGGTGGTCTCCCTGGGGCGGGTTCCCAAGAAGGTGCCCGAGCGCATGCCCGTCGGAGTCGCGATCGGGCTCGCGGGCACCTTCATCACGGGCAACCCGCAGGTCCTGGCTCGCAGCGCCTTCAAGGTCGTCGTCTACCCCGAGCTGGTGGACTCCGGCAGCCTGGCCCGGGATGCGGCCGTCGAGGTCGGCGGCGCGCAGTCCCCGGTGGACCGGGTCGCGAGCACCGGGTCGGAGATCAAGCAGGAGTACGAGCGACTCAAACCCCGTATCATCGGCGCGGCCCTGACCCGGATGATCGCCCGGGCCGTCGCCGCGGAAGGAGCTCGAATCGCCGGCCAGCAGGCGGGCGGCAACGCCGGCTTCATCGTCGGTCTCCTCGCCGCCCTCGGCACCGAGGCGGCGCTCGTCAGCCTGGATCGACCCGATACCCGGTCCTGGACCCTGCTGCCGGATCAGGTGTTGATCTCCCGGCAGGTGGTGCAGCCCGGAACCCATGCGGTGACGGTCCGCGTCGCGGGGCCGGGTCTCGCCGTGCTGCGGGAGTTCGACGTCGAGGTCGCGCCGGGCCAGGCCGTGGTCGTGGCGGTCACCGAGCCCCGCTGAGGGGACCCGTCGCTATCCGGCAGCCCGGGTGCCGTCCGCGAGGGACTCGAATAGCTGCCGCTCGGTCTGCGCGATGGAGAGTGCCCGGGTCCGGGCCTGCGCCCAGAGGTCGTCGCCTTCGCTCGCCTTCCAGAGCAGCTCTGCGAGCTGCGTCCACCCATCCGCGGCCTGCATCGAGAGAGCGCCGGCCTCGGCCGGCACCCGCTCGGGGTCCAGGGCATGTGCCCAGTCGAGGAAGCGCGAGTACATGCGCCGGAAGTTCCCACCGCCGTTTCCGAACTTCTCCATGGCGCTGGCGTTGTAGCTGGCCAGGCCGGCATGACCGGGCCGCTCCGGCCAGTGCGGCAGATCCTCGGCCAGGCGCTCGATCCCCTCGATGCCGTGGGCCGCGTTCGCGAAGGCCGCCTCGGCGAATCCGGAGCTCTCCGCCGGGACGGCGGCCCCGTCACTCACGCCGTCTTCGCCGAGCATGCGGAGTGCACAGCGGGAGATCGCGATCCGGGAAGCCTCCACCAGGTCGTGGCGGACCCGGGTGTCCTCGAAGCGGCCCCAGAGGTTTTCTGTCGACATCCCCTCGCTGGGATTGCGGCTCGTCATCAGTGCTCCGAGGGAGCAGGTCTCCGGCTCCTCTCGGATGCGGTCGGCGATGTAGACCTCCTCGCGCTCGTCGTCGAAGCCCAGGAGCACGAAGCGGTGGCTGGGGAAGTGGACCTTGTACTCCCGATAGTCCAGATAGAAGATGTCGCCCGTCAGCATGGTCGGTCGGCCGGCGAGCACCTCCTCTCGCACGACCTGCCAGGCCCGGTCGTCGTCGGGCTCGACCGACTCGCGGTAGTCCACTCCGAGAGCCGAGCCGAGGTCGACCTCCATCGATCCGGAGCGCCCGAAGGCCACGGCTCCGACTCCCGGCATCACCATGTAGAGGCAATCGACACCCGAGCCGAGGCCGAAGACGACGTCCTCGCTGAGCTCGAGCTGGCAGTAGTGCTCGAGCAGGCTGCGCATGGCCACGCTGCCGCAGTGCTCGCCGGGATGGGAGCGGTAGCCCTCGATCATGTGCCGCAAGGTTCATGTACCTCCGGTCGCCTCTCGCCAGGATGCACCTCACCCCTGGCCCGGGCGCCTCAGCGGTTCTTCTCGAACAGGATGCGGAGCCCTTCGAGGGTCAGGAAGGGCACCACCTCCTCGATGGCAGCGCTCTCCCGGGCGATGCGCCCCGCGAGGCCGCCAGTGGCCACCACGCGCGCCGGCTCGGTGCCGAGCTCCGGGCGGATCCGCTCGACCATGGAGTCGACCATCCCCGCATAGCCGTAGAGCAGCCCCGACTGCAGCGCGCCCGTCGTGGTCTTGCCGATGACGTGCTTGGGGCGCGCGATTTCGACCCGGTGCAGCTTCGAGGTGCGTTCGAAGAGCGCATCCATCGAGATGTGGATGCCGGGGAAGATGCAGCCACCCATGTATTCGCCCTTCGCAGACACGCAGTCGAAGGTGGTGGCCGTACCGAAGTCGACGGCGATGACGGGTCCGCCGAAGAGCTCGAATGCCGCGACCGAATTCACGATGCGGTCCGCGCCGACCTCGTGGGGGTTCTCGTAGCGGACGGGCATTCCAGTGCGCATGCCCGGGCCCACGATGTGCGGCTCCTGGGAGAAGATCTTGGCCGTGACGCGCTCCCAGATGGGCAGGAGCGGCGGCACGACACTCGAGAGGATGACGTCGGTCACGTCGTCGACGTCGCGGCCCTCCTGGGCGAAGAGCGCCCGGAGCGAGATGGCCAGCTCGTCGGAGGTGAGCTCGCGGTGCGTGCTGAGCCGCCAGTGGAGCGCGAGATCGTCCGGCCCGTGTCCGGCCTCGGGGTCGTAGTCGAAGACGCCGAGCGAGATGTTCGTATTGCCGATGTCGATGGTCAGCAGCACCGTCATGTCCGGGCCCTCCCGGCGAGCGACCCGAGCGTGACGTCCCCCGCGACGACGCGGGTGACGCTTCCGTCGCTCTGCTCGATCTCGAGCGCTCCATCGGCAGCGATCCCGAGTGCGCGGCCGGCCAGCCGCTCCCCGCTCATGTCCTGGACTTCGAGCGCGCGTCCGGGCATGCGGAACCAGGCATCGAAGCGATCGCGGAGGGCGGCGAAGCCCCTGGATTCGTGGGTGTCGAGCACGTCTTCGAGAATACCGAACAAGCGCCGCGCGAACGCGACGCGATCGACGGCCCGCCCCCCGGCCGAGAGAAGGCTGGTGGCCCGGTCGCGGAACTCGTCGGGCAGGGACTCGCGCGGCGCTTGTTCGGTATTCTCGAAGACGTGCTCGACACCCACGAATCCAG
>JANQSB010000695.1 GCA_028284295.1 Myxococcota bacterium
GTCGGACCGCGACGACGCTCCGGCCCAGGCTCGCCAGCAGCCCGAGCTGGACCGCGCCCAGCAGCTGCCCCTCCGCGAGCACCCGATCCCCGGCGCGCAGGTCCTCGCCGGCGTCCCGAACGTGCTCGCGCACCCTCGGCTCGACGTGGAAGCGCACGGCTCCGGGCGTGGCCTCCGTGTCCTCCTGCCGGACGACGGCGTCGGCGCCCTCCGGCAACGGCGCGCCCGTGAAGATCCGGGCGGCTTCACCGGAAGCCAGGGGACGCTCGGCGTGCCCCCCGGCGGCTACCTCGAAGGCGAGCGGGAGCTCGACGGGGGACGCCGCGGTCGCCCCGGCCAGGTCCGCCCGCTGCACCGCGTAGCCGTCCATGGCCGAGCAATCCGCCGGAGGCAGGGTCCGGCTCGACTCGATGGGTTCGGCGAGGACGCGACCCTGGGCCTCGGCGGTCGCGACGGTCTCCGCCCCGAGGCGGGGAGTCGCAGCCAGGATGGCCTCCTGGGCCTCGGCGACACTGAGTCCGGTCCGCACGGCGCCAAACGTACCGCAGCGGCCAGATCGGCCACCGGGTTTGCTGGCACCCCTCTCGCGGCCCGCTAGATTGCCTAGAAATTGGGCAACGCGACAGCTGCCACCGGGCCCGACCCGGCTCGCCCCGCCCGTTCCCAACCCCATCGGGCGTGATCGCCCGCCTCCCACGCCCTGCCGGAGCCTCCCTTGGTCCGTCCGCTCCAGACCATCCTCGATGCGGTGCTGGATGGCGTCGTCGTCGTCGACGACGCCGGCCGGGTCGAGCTGTTGAACGCCGAAGCCTGCCGCATCCTGGAGACCTCCAGCGCCCACGCCCAGGGAGTCCCGATCGAGCGCGTCGCCGGCCCGGATCACGCCCTCGCCACCGTGACCGGCAAGGTGCTCGACCAGCTGCGACCCGCGATCGCCGACGAGATCGCCATCGAGCGCCGCTTCTCGGGCGACCTGATCGCCGATCTGGCCGTCGCGCCCCTTCCCGAGGCCGACGGCGCCGGAGCCGTCCTGGTCCTGCGGGACCGGACCATCCAGAACTCCCTGCGCGAGACCCTGTCGGAGCGGGAGAAGCTGACCTCCTACGGACACATCGCCGCGGGGATCGCGCACGAGGTCAAGAACCCGCTCAGCGGGATCCGCGGCGCCGCCGAGCTGCTGGAGCTGCGCGCCGAGGACGACCGCAGCCGACGCACCGCCGGACTGATCGTGCGGGAGGTCGACCGGATCAGCGCCCTGGTGGACGAGCTGATGGTCTTTGCCCGGGGCGAGGCCCTGGACCCCCAGCCCGTCAACGTCCACCAGGTTCTCGACGAGGTCCTCGAGCTGATCGCCGCGGACCCGCTCGCCCGCGAGACGCGCATCGAGCGGATCTACGATCCCTCCATCCCCGAGCTGATGGCCGACGCTTCGCGGCTCGCCCAGGTGTTCCTGAATCTCGGACGGAACGCCCTTCAGGCCTTCGACGAGAAGGGAGGCGAGCTGGTCGTCCGCACGCGGGTATCGCTCGACCGCCGCGTGGCGGCCTCGGACGGCCGCATGCTGCCCACCATCGTCGTCGAGGTGCGCGACGACGGGCCCGGCATCCCCCCGGAAGACCTCCAGCGCCTCGCGACCCCCTTCTTCACCACCAAGCCGGATGGCACCGGGTTGGGACTGGCCGTCGCTCGCCACTGGGTGACCCAGCACGGGGGCACCCTCGACGTGCGCAGCAGCGTGGGGACGGGCACCACCGTCCGCGTCACCCTGCCTCTCGAGCGAGCCGCCCCGAACCCGACTCCCGAGAAGAGCCCGACCCACCACGACAGCCCAAGAGAGAGAGAAGGATGAGTGAAGCAGAAGCCACGCGACCGCAGACCCAGGTGCTGGTCGCCGACGACGAGGAGTCGATCCGCTTCGTGCTCCGCGAGGCCCTCGAGTCCGCGGGCCACGAGGTGGACGAGGCCGACAGCGGCGATGCCGCCCTGGAGGCCCTCTCCACCGGACGCTACTCGATCGCCTTCCTGGACATCCGCATGCCGGGACCGAGCGGCCTCGAGCTGCTGGAGCGCATCGACGCGCTCGGCGTCGACACCGCCGCCGTGATCATCACGGCGCAGAACACGATGGAGAACGCCGTCGAGGCGATGAAGCGCGGCGCGCTCGACTACCTCGTCAAGCCCTTCTCGCTGGCCGCGGCCATCACGCTGGCGGAGAAGGCGCTGCGCACGCGCACCCTGCAGGCCGAGGTCCGCGAGCTGCGCCGCGAGGTCGGTCGTTCGATGGCACCCGGGGGCGAGCGCCTGGTCGGTCGCAGCCCGGCCCTCCTCGAGATCTTCAAGACCATCGGCAAGGTCGCGCTGCGGAACGTGCCCGTGCTGGTGACGGGCGAGAGCGGAACGGGCAAGGAGCTCGTCGCCAACGCGATCCACGCCTCGAGCCCACGTGCCGACGCGCCCTTCGTGGTCGTCAACGCCGCCGCCATTCCGCGCGAGCTGCTCGAGAGCGAGCTCTTCGGCCACGAGCGCGGGGCCTTCACCGGGGCGGTCGAAGCCCGGCCCGGGCGCTTTCGCGAGGCCTCTGGCGGCACCCTCTTCCTGGACGAGATCGGGGACATGCCCATCGAGCTGCAGGCGAAGCTGCTGCGCGTGCTGCAGAACGGCGAGCTGACCCCGGTCGGCGGCCGGGAGACCCTGCACGTCGACGTCCGCGTGGTCGCGGCGACCCACCGGGATCTCGATGTCGAGGTCGAACGAGGGCGCTTCCGGGAGGACCTCCTCTACCGCCTCCGGGTCGTGCCGATCCAGATGCCACCGTTGCGCGAGCGTCCCGAGGACATCTCGCTGCTCGCCCGCACCTTCGTCTCGCGTTACGCGGGGGAGCTGTCCGAAGGAGCGACCGGGCTGGCCGATGCGACGCTCCAGCGACTCGAGCGCCACGACTGGCCGGGCAACGTGCGCGAGCTCGAGAACGCCATCAAGCGAGCGCTGGTGCTGCACACCGGCGGCGTGCTCACCCCGGACGACTTCGACTTCCTGACCGCGCGGCCCGAGCCCGCCGCCGACCCCGCGCCGGTGAGCCTGGAGGCCCAGGTCGCGAACGAGGTCGGCGAGCTGCTCGAAGACCCGGATCCCTCCGAGCTCTATCGCCAGATCCTCGAGCGGGTCGAGCGTCCGCTGCTCGAGACCGTCCTGGCTCGAACCGAAGGGAATCAGATCCGGGCAGCGGCTCTGCTCGGGATCAACCGCAACACGCTGCGAAAGAAGATCGGCGAGCTCGAGATCACCATGCCAGGAAGGAGTCGCCCGTGACGAGCCCCTGGGACGGGCTCCACGTCCTGGCGGACGACGACCCGCGCTGGCCCCGCGACCCGGTCGAGCAGACCCGGCAGGCCTGCGCCGGCGGAGCCGCCGTGGTGCAGCTACGCGCCAAGCACGCGACCGACTCCGAGGCCCTGCAGTGGGCGAGACGAATGCGGACGATCACGCGAGAGAGCGGTGTCAGGCTGGTCGTCAACGATCGTTTCGACCTGGCCCTGGCCTGTGAGGCCGACGCCGTCCACCTGGGCCAGACGGATCTTCCACCGGGGGCGGTCCCTTCTTCGCTGCGCGCGAGGCTCGCGGTCGGGCGCTCGACCCACGATCTCGCCCAGGCCAAGGCCAGCGTGGAGGAAGAGCTCGCCTACGTGGCCTTCGGACCGATCTTCGGCACCCGCTCCAAGGAATCGGAATACGACGCGCGCGGACTGCCTGCCCTGGCCGAGGTCGCCCGGGTGGTGGCGCCCCGCCCCCTGGTGGCGATCGGCGGAATCGACCTCCCCCGAGCCCGGTCGGTCCTCGGCGCAGGGGCCCGGGGCATCGCGGTCATCCAGGCGGTCGCCGGCGCGGAGGACCCCGCCGCCGCGGTGCGGAGCTTCTGCTCTGCGATGACGGACCGATGAGCGAAGCCGGACTCCGAGCGATCTCGGCCCTCGGCTTCGTTTCGATGATCGGCATCGCCTGGCTCCTGTCGACCGATCGCCGCGCCTTCCCGCTGCGCTCGGTGCTGTGGGGGGCGGGATTGCAGCTGCTCCTCGC
>JANQSB010000193.1 GCA_028284295.1 Myxococcota bacterium
TCGTCGACCACGTAGTCGTACATCCGGTAGTGCTGGCTCCACGGCGCCTCCGTTGCGTTCACGTAGAAGCCCGCGCCACTGCCGAAGTCCCAGTCGTCGTGCTCCCCGGGCAGATCGAGTCCGCGCGGGCTCGTGTCCGGGGCCACGATCGCCAGCCCCTGCTCGGCCGCATGGCGCTGGGCGCCGCCCTTGACCGTGAAGTTCTCCTCGGTGCAGGTGAGCCCGGACAGGTAGTAGAGCACGGGCACCGGACCGGAGCGGGCCGCCGGAGGGAGATACAAGGACACGTTCATGTCGGTCCCCGTCGCCTCGGACGGGTGGCGGACGGTCCTCTGGACGCCGCCGAAGCAGCGCGTCTCGCTCACGATCTCCACGGGCGACCTCCGAGCCACGGGGTCGCGACCGGGAGGGGGGCGCTTCCCACGAGAAGGAGCGGATCATGCCGCCCCTGAGGCCGGCTCGCAGTCCCGCACGGCCGGCCGCGCTCCTGAAAGGTAGATTTACATGATAAATTTACCTGCTAAAGTACATGCCATGCCGCGAACGCTGACAGCCGAGCAGGTGGAGGACTTCCGGGACGAGCTCTGCCGGGTCGCGGCGAGTCACTTCGCGCGGGACGGCTACGATGCTGTGACCATGCGCGCCCTCGCTGGAGAGATCGGCGTGAGCGCGATGACCCCGTACCGATACTTCGAGAGCAAGGGAGCCATCTACCGCGAGGTTCGCGCGCGGTCGTTCATGCGCTTCGGCAGCCGGGTCGCCGAGGCGGCCCGGGACGTCGCGGACCCGGTCGAGAGGCTGAGGCGGCTCTTCCACGCCTACCTCGACTTCGCGACCGACGAGCCGGGCGCCTACCGCATCATGTTCGAGTTCGAGCCGCCGGCGGACGCCGAGCCCTCACCGCAGGACCGCGCGCTCACGGCCACGACCTGGGGACCGCTGCTTCAGACCCTGCAGGACGTGGTCGACCAGGACTTCGCCGAAGGCGACCCCCTCACCCTCGCGCACCTGTGCTGGACCCAGGTGCACGGCCTCGCCAGCCTCCACATCGCCAACCGCCTGAACTTCGAGCGATCTCTCGACGAGCTCCGCGAGCCCCTCGTCGATGCGCTCCTGACAGGCATCCTCACGCGCCCGCGAGGAAAGCTCCGTGTCGAGTCGCTTCCTGAAGATTGAATCCCCCCGCCCCCTGATCCTCGGGTCGGCCGCCCTCATCGGCCTGATCGCACTGGGCGTCGCGCTTCGCGGCGCCGCGAGCCGAGCGGAGGAGCCGACGGGAGCCGCGACTCCGGCTCTGCCCGTCGAGCTGCTCGAGATCCGGGAGAACGCGGAGTACGCCGTCCTCCGGACCCACGCCGGGCGGGTCGTGACCCGTCGCGAGAGTGCGCTCGGCTTCGAGCGCTCGGGCCTGCTGGTGGAAGTGACCCACGACCAGGGCGACCGGGTCGAGGCGGGCGCGCTCCTGGCCCGTCTGGACACCCGGGCGCTTCGGGCACGACGCCGCGAGCTCGAAGCCCAGCGAGAGGGGATCGCCTCCGAGCTCGCGCTGGCTCGCGCGACCGCTGGACGCCGCTCCGAGCTCTACGAGACGGGCGTCGTATCGCCCCAGAATCTCGACGAGTCGGTGTACGCGCGCGCCAGCCTGGAGTCGCGACTGCTGGCGGCAGCCGCATCGATCGAGCACCTCGACGTGCAGCTCGAGCTCTCGGAGCTGAGGGCGCCGTTCGCCGGGGTGATCGCCGAGCGCTACGCCGACGAGGGCACCGTGCTGCAGCCCGGGGCACCGCTGCTGCGACTCCTCGAAGACGGCGCCCTCGAGGTCCACGTGGGCATGCCCCAGGGTGTCGCCAGCGGCCTCGAGCCGGCCAGCCGGCACCGCATCGAGGTCGGGGGCGAGGAGGCCGATGCGGTCCTGCACACGCTGTTGCCGACCGTCGACCCGGAGACCCGCACCGTGACCGTCGTCTTCCGGCTCGAGTCCGTCCCCGCAGCGGCACGGCACGGCGCCTTGGCCCGGGTCACCCTCGAGAGCCGCGTCGAGCGCAGCGGATTCTGGCTGCCCCTGACCGCGCTCGCCGAGGGACACCGCGGATTGTGGACGACCTACGTCGCCGCATCGGGCCCGAACGGGCTCACCGCCGAGCGTCGTCAGGTCGAGGTGATCCACACCGAGGCCGACCGCGCCTTCGTCCGCGGCACCCTCTTCGATGGCGACCGGGTGGTCGCCAGCGGCGCCCATCGGATCGTCCCCGGCGTGCGGGTCCGCGCCGCGCGGGAGGGATGAGCGATGGCGAATCTCTTCTTCCGCAATCCGCGACTGGCGGCGCTGCTGGCCGGCCTGCTCTTCGTCGCCGGCCTGGCGGCACTCGAAGCGCTGCCGCGTCAGGAAGACCCGAGTCTGTCGCGACGCTTCGGCACCGTCACCACCTTCTATCCGGGTGCCAGCGCCGTGCGCGTCGAGACCCTGGTCACCGAGAAGATCGAGGAAGAGCTGCAGGAGCTGCACGAGATCGTCGAGATCGACTCGGTCTCGCGTACGGGCGTGTCGGTCGTATCCGTGGAGATGGCCGACCGCTACGACGAGTCCACGGTCGACGAGGTCTGGTCGAAGGTGCGGGATCGGTTGAACGACGCCGCGCTCGAGCTGCCGCCGGGAGCCGGCGTACCGAAGCTCGAAGACCGGACCTCCAAGGCCATCACCCTGCTCGTGGGGCTCGCCTGGGAAGGCCCCGGCGAGGCTCCGCTCGCCGTCCTCTCGCGCCTGGCCGACGAGCTCGCGAGCCGGCTCCGCAACCTGCCCGGTACGAAGGAGACCGAGCGCTTCGGCGAGGCTCGGGAGGAGATCCGGGTCTCCATCGATCCGCTGGCTCTGGCCTCGGTGGGCCTGACCGCCGCCCAGGTCGCCGACGCCATCGCCCGGGCGGACGCCAAGCTGCCCGCGGGCCAGCTGCGGCACCCGACCAACGACCTGGTGCTCGAGGTCGGTGGCGAGCTCGACTCGGTCGAGCGCGTGCGATCGGTGCCGGTGCAACGCGACGCCGCCGGACGCCTGCTGCGGGTGCGCGACCTCGCGAAGGTCGAGCGCAGCATCCTCGAGCCCGCCGAGTCCGTGGCGATGCTCGGCGGCCAGCGCGGAGTGGCGATCGCGGTCACCATGGAAGACTCCCAGCGCGTCGACCGTTGGTCGGAGCGCGCCCGGGCCACGGTCGACGCATTCGCGGACGAGGTGCCGCGGGGCGTGCGCATGGAGCTGCTCTTCGACCAGAGCCGCTACACGCAGGAGCGTCTGACCGGACTGGTCGGGAACCTGGTGCTCGGCGTCGCGATCGTGCTGACCGTGCTCGTGGTCATGATGGGTCTGCGATCGGCACTCGTCGTCGCGACCGCCCTGCCCCTCACCCTGGCGGCCGTACTGGCCGAGCTCAACTTCCTCGGCATCCCCCTGCACCAGATGTCGGTGACCGGACTGATCATCGCGCTGGGCCTGCTGATCGACAACGCGATCGTGGTCGTCGAGGAGTACAACGCTCGCGCACGCAAGGGAATGCAGCGGGCGGCGGCCGTCGCCTCGACGGTGCGCCACCTCTCGGTCCCTCTCGCCGCATCGACGCTCACGACGGTGCTCGCCTTCCTGCCGATCGCGCTGATGCCCGGCGGAGCCGGGGAGTTCGTCGGGACGATCTCGATCGGGGTCTGCCTGGCCGTCGTCAGCTCCTTCGCGATCTCCATCTCCCTGGTGGTGAGCCTGGCGGCCTGGAGCACCCGCCACGAGCCCGGCCGCCGCAGCGAGGCCGTCTGGTGGCGTTCCGGTGTCTCGAGCCATCGCCTGGAGCAGCTGTACCGGCGTTCCCTCCGCCTCGTGCTCGAGCGGCCGGCGATCGGTGTCGGCGTGTCGCTCGTCCTGCCGGCCCTGGGCTTCGCCGTGGCCGGCTCGCTGCCCTCGCAGTTCTTCCCCGCCAACGACCGCAACCAGTTCCAGATCCAGATGGCGCTTCCCTCCCACGCCTCCCTCGAGAAGACCCTCGATACGGTTCGCGCCGCGCGCGAGCTCGTGCACCGGCACGAGCAGGTCGTCGAGAGCCACTGGTTCGCGGGCGAGTCCGCACCGCGCGTCTTCTACAACATGATGGGCGCGGACGAGGGCATCTCCAGCGTGGCGAACGCCTTCGTGACCACCCGGTCGGCGAAGGCCACCGAGCGGCTGCTGCCGGGGCTGCAGCGCGAGCTCATCGCGACCTTCCCGGACGCGCGCATCGTGGCGATCCCCTTCGAGCAGGGCCCGCCCTTCGAGGCCCCGATCGAGGTCCGGATCCTCGGACCCGACCTCCACGTGCTGCGAGGCCTGGGCGAGCAGGTGCGCGAGCTGCTCTCGCGCACCGAGGGGGTCACCTACACGACCGCCAAGCTGGCCGGGGGCGAGCCCAAGCTGCTGATCGACGCCGACGAGGACGAGGCCCGCCTGGCAGGCGTTCGACTCGCGGACGTCGCCAACCAGCTGAACGAGCGCCTGGAAGGTGCGGTGGGAGGCAGCCTGCTCGAGGGGACCGAGGAGATCCCCGTCCGGGTGCGGGTCGGCGCGGGTGCCCGCGACACGCTCGCCGACATCGAGGGCGGCCGGGTGCTCCCGGCGGGCGCGGCGACTCCCCTCGACCCGACCGGGCTCGCGGGCGTGCCCCTGTCCGCCGTCGCCGAGCTGCGACTGGTGCCGGAGCTCGGGGGCATCACCCGGCGAAACGGACTGCGCTCGCACACCACCCAGGCCTACCTGGAGCCCTACGCGTTGATCTCGGAGTCACTGGCCGACTTCGAACGGCTCCGGGCGGAGTCGGAGATCGCCCTGCCCGCCGGCTATCGCATCGAGTTCGGCGGCGAGGACGAGCTGCGCAGCGAGGCCATCGCGAATCTCATGGCCTTCGCGCTGCCGCTCTTCGTGGTGATGATCGGCGCCATCGTGATCTCCTTCAACTCGTTCCGCCTCGCGGGAGTGATCTTCGCCGTTGCCTTCCTGGGGATCGGCCTGGCGCTCTTCGGAGTCTGGCTCTTCGGCCATCCGCTCGGCTTCGTCGCCATCGTGGGCACCATGGGGCTGGTGGGCCTGGCGATCAACGACGCCATCGTGGTGCTGGCGGCCTTGCGCGAGAGCGGAGAGGCGTCGCGCGCGGAGATCGACGGCACCGTCGACGTCGTGGTCGGAGCGACGCGTCACATCCTGGCGACCACCTTCACGACCATCGGCGGCTTCCTGCCCCTGATCGTCTTCGGGGGACGCTTCTGGCCACCGATGGCCACCGCCATCGCCGGTGGCGTCGCGGGCGCATCGATCCTGGCCCTGTACTTCGTCCCCTCGGCCTACATCGCCATCCGCCGCCAGGCGCTGCGCGAGAGGGCACCTCGATCCGCGGCGAACGAGCCGGTTCCGGAGCCGGTCGCGGTGGCGGCAGCGATGATCGTGAAGTGACGCTCGCGCCGTAGCGTCGTGGGTGCTCAGCGCGATCCGGTGCGGGCGAGCCGGTCGTCCCTGGCCATGCGGCTGGCCTGACAGCGCAGACCGCCGGGCAGCTCGTGGCCCGGGTTGGGCAGCGTCAGCCGCACGCCGAAGGTTCCGCTGGCGCCGTCGAGCAGCCGGTCCACGACCTCCACCTGCGCCACGCGCGGCTGGTCGAGGGGCGCCTCCGGAACGATCTCGAAGGAGTCACCCGGGGCGACGGCACCGAACAAGTGGGTGGGCAGGATCACCTCGACACGCAGCGGATCGATCTGCGCCACCGTGAGGATGGTCTCCTCGTCGACCACCTCGCCGGGCGACATCAGTCGCTCGACCACGAAGCCGGAGACCGGGCTCACGATCGAACGCCGCGACAGGGCCGCCTCGGCCTGCTCGAGCTGCAGCTTCGCCAGCCGGTGGTTCTCCTGCTCCTGCTCGACACCGAGTGCGGCCAACTTGGCCTCGGTCTCGATCTCCTCGCGCAGGTCGAGCGACAGGGACTGCTCCTTGTACAGATCCTTCGCTCGGGAGTGCCGCTTGCGGCCGAGCTCGAGGCTCACCTGGGTGGACTTCAGCTCGACGGTCCGCTCCGCCCGGGCTCGGGCGACCCGGACCGCCGCCTCCTCGACGCTCGACTCGAGACGCGCCAGCACCTGACCCGCCTCGACGTAGTCGCTGCGGTCGACGTGGATCGACTCGATCACCCCGAGGATGCTGCTGCCGATGTCGATGGTCTCGCTGGGCGAGATCATGCAGTCGAAGCTCTGTCCCGGCAGGATGGGAGCGGTCCCCAGGCCCGGCGGGCGGGGGGGAGGCTCCGCGATCGGCGCGGCCGGGCCCGCCACGGGCCCGGGTGCAGCGACTGCAGGCTCGGGGACCGACGGCGCCGCGGGCTCGACGAACCGCTCGACGGGAGTCGGCGCGGGAGTCGGCTGGCGACCGATCAGACCGGGAAGGAAGGCCACGCCGACGAGGCAGAAGCCGACGGTTCCGGCGATCCCGGCCCACCACTGACGGCCGGCCCTCACGACGCCACCTTGCCGACGAGCTCTTTGAAGGTGGCTTCGAAGTGCTCGGGGCCACCCTGCTTGGCGATGAATCCGACCGCACAGGTGTCGGCAACCACCTGGGCCAGCTCGTCCTCCGGCCGACTCGAGAGCACCACGAAGGTCGGCATGTAGCCGTCGGCGGTGGCCAGGCCCTCGCGCGTCACGAGCCGCAGCCACTCGTCGCCGGGCAGTGCCGGCATGCCGAGGTCGACGAGCACCACGTCCGGACGCTCGGCGAGGATCCAAGCCGAGGCACCGAGGGCGGACGAGCGCGTGGTGGTCTCGTGGCCCATCTGCTCGAGCGTGGCCTGGGCCACCTCGAGGACGGTCGGATCGTCGTCGATGACGACCACCTTCACGGTGGAGCCTCCTGGAGGACTGGGGTGTGATTCCCCCATTGATTCGACTGGACCCGCGTCCGCCTTGAGTGTCAGGTCGAGCGCCCGGAGAAGGCCAGCAGCCGCTTCAGGACCCCTTCCGCGGCCATCAGGCGGCGCCTCGCCCGGGAGGCGCTCGCTTCCTCCTGCCGCTGGGCGGCAGCCAGCAGGCAGGCGCCCAGCAAGCGTGCCAGCCGGGGCCGAGCGAGCAGCGGCCGCCAGCGTTCGGCCCGCTGCTCGATCAGCGGATCGGCCAGCGACAGGATCTCCTCGTGGCTGCCCGGGGCCCCCTGGCGCCCACAGCGCCCGAAGAGCTGGCGGTCGATCCGGCGGGCCTCGCCCCGCTCGGTCGAGAGGACGGCGAGACCGCCGATCTCGTCGACCCCCTCCCCCGGCTTGACGTCGGTACCGCGGCCCGCCATCCGGGTCGCCACGGTGATGCGCCCCCGCTCGCCGGCGGCGGCGACGACCTCGGCTTCCTCTCGGTCCTGGCGAGCACTCAGCACACGGTGCGACAGCCCCGACTCGTCGAGCCGGGCGCTGACCCGCTCCGACGCCTCCAGCGACGCCGTTCCGACCAGCACTGGGCGTCCTTCTGCATGCAGGCTCGCGACCCGCAGGGCAATGTCCTCCAGCTGCTCCGGGATCGTCGCGTGGATCCGGCAGCCCCGGTCGATCCGACGACTCGGAACGCGCGTCGGGACCACCGTCGTGCGCAGCCCGTACACGCGGAAGAGCTCGCTCGAGACCTCCCGGGCGGTGCCGGTCATCCCCGCCAGACGCAGATACCGCCGGAAGAAGCGCTGGTAGCTGATGCGCGCCAGCGTGGTGCGCTGCGGGGTGAGTGGAAGCCCTTCGCGCAGCTCGATCAGCGACTGGATGCCACCCTCGAAGGCGCGATCCGGCGCCCGCCGACCCGTCGGCTGGTCGATGACCTCCACCGCGTCTTCGTTCACCAGGTAGTGTCGATCGCGCTCGTACAGGTGCTCGGCGCGCAGGGCCCGCTCGACCCACTCGGCGCGCCGCCGCTCCCCGGAGAGCGGACCGGGGACGTCGCGGCCCATCTCCGCCAGCCGCTCGCGCCCCCCCGGCGTGAGCGAGACGCGACCGGTCGCGCGGCAGAGCTCGAAGTCGCTGCCGGCCTCCAGCCGGGAGGCCAGCTCCGTGGCCGCGCGCACGATCGGCTCGTCGGCCGGTGCGCCGTCTCCGGACAGGATGAGCGGCGTGCAGGCGTCGTCGATCAGCAGGCCGTCCGCCTCGTCCAGGATGCCGAAGCACAGGCGCCGCAGCACCGGCGAAGCTTCGGACGGACGGCCCCGGTCGAGACCGGGGCGGCTCGCCAGCCGCGCCTCCCCGGCCGAAACGATCTGGTCCCGCAGGTAGTCGAACGCGATCTGCTTGTTGGTCGCGTAGGTGAGGTCGCAGGCGTACGCCTCGCGCCTCGCGTCGCGGTCGGGCTCGGCCTCCACCACGAACCCGACGCGCAAGCCGAGGCGCTCGTAGAGGGGAGCCATCTCCCGCGCATCCCGCTCGACCAGATAGTCGTTGGCCGTGACGACGTGGACCGGGATGCCTGCGAGCGCGGCCAACGACGCCGGCAGCGTGGCGGTGAGGGTCTTGCCCTCGCCCGTCTCCAGCTCGGCGAGACCCGCCCGGGCCATCACGCGCCCGCCGAAGAGCTGCACGTCGTAGTGCGGGGTGGCGAGACTGCGCCTTGCCGCCTCGCGAACGACCGCGAAGCCGCGGGGCAGGAGCTCCGCCGCGAGGCCGCGACGCACGAGCTCCCGACGCAGCTCGGCGACTGCGGAATCGAAGGCGCGCTCGTCCAGAGCTTCGAGTCCCGCCCCGGCCCTCTCCACCCGGCTCGCCCAGGTGGACACCGCAGCCCGACGGGCGCGGCGCGGCAGCCCGAAGGCACCCGCCAGCGTGCGGGCGGCCACTGCCAGGCGCGGCTCGCTCCGCTCCGCACGTTCGGGCTGCGGCCCCGCCGCGAACCCCGGCCGGATCGGGAGATCCCGCGCGGCGGCTCCCCCGTCGCCGCGACGCCGGAGCAGGGCGTCCGGAAGGAAGCTCGCGCTAGACACTGAGCTGTCTCAGGAACAGGCGTCGGATCGCTCGCGCGCCCCGCCACGCCAGGGGCTCGGCCCGGTGATCGAAGCGAACGTGCACCCGTTCACCCGCTGCCCGGGCCTGCGCACCGGCCGGGAGCGACAGGTCGAACTGGAAGACCGGTTCGAGGGTGCGCAGCCCGTCGGGGTCGGCCGGGTCCACTGCGAAGGGCCCGCCGCCGGTGG
>JANQSB010000697.1 GCA_028284295.1 Myxococcota bacterium
GACCCTCTACGACCAGATCGCGGCCGACCTGAAGGACCCGGAGCTCTCCGAGACCCAGCGCCAGAGCATGGAGCTGCGGCTGGCGGAGGCGGGTCGCAGCCTGGCGCAGGGAGCGGAGAAGGAGATCCGCGCATCGGTCGACGCCAGCGAGCTACCCGATGGCCTGGTGCCCCTGAAGGCCTACGAGGCCCAGGAAGCCCGACTGTCGAGCATCGAGCGCTGGGACGCGGCCACCTTCCAGCGCATCTCGACCGAGGTCACCGACGGCACGAAGGCGACGGAAGCCGCGATCGCCACCCGGGAAGCCGAGCTCGAAGGCCTGGCCGACGAGCAGATCGAGGAGCGGCTCGCCCTGATGGAGGGCCTCGGCACCCTGTACGGTGCGGGGACCGACGAGCAGGTGGAGTACGCCGAGCAGCGCGTCGCGTTGCTGGGCCAGCTGCGCGAGCAGGCCAACCAGGCCATTGCGAACGAGCAGTTCTCCGACGCCCAGCGCATGTTGAGCGCGATCGCGGCCGCGAGCCCTGCGGACTCCCAGGTCGACGAGAAGCTCGTCGAGGTCGATGCGAAGCTCTTCGAGCAGCGCTTCTACGATGCGCTCGCGAACGACCGCCCGGACGAAGCCTACCAGGCGCTCGTCACCCTCTCCGAGGCCGCCAACTTCGACAAGGTGCGACCCCGGCTCCAGGCCTCGGCCGACGTGATGGCCGACCACTT
The DNA here is from genome assembly GCA_028284295.1 of Myxococcota bacterium. Classification (GTDB taxonomy): domain Bacteria; phylum Myxococcota_A; class UBA9160; order UBA9160; family UBA4427; genus JAJDAN01. The sequence continues at coordinate 718 of JANQSB010000697.1, forward strand.
CCTCACCCTCGGCAGCGGCGCCAGCGAGCGCAAGCAATGGGATCGCGCCTTCCGCTGGTTCAGCCAGTCCCGGGACATCCGCAGCCGGCTGGGTCTCAGCGTGCCGAGCTCGGTCCCGCAGGAGCAGGCCCTCATCAAGGCGATGCACGGGCGATTCCAGCAGGCGAAGAAGAAGGAGCTCTACGGCCTGGCCTGGGGCTACCTGAACGTCATCAAGTCTCTCGAGCCGGATCGGGCCGGTCTGCGGCGCGAGCTGCGCGAGACCCGCGAGGAGGTGATGCAGCACGCCGTGAAGCGGGTGAGCGCGGCGCGCTTCGAGGACCACCACCGGGGAGAGGCCGAGTTCGGCGACACCGTGACCGCGGAGATCGTTCAGTACCTCTTCGAGAATCTCTCGGACGACGTGCGCATCATCGAGCGCGAGAAGCTGGCCGAGATCGAGAAGGAGCGGGGGCTCTCCAAGGAGCAGAAGGCGTTGCGCGCGGTCGACTACCTCATCCAGGGCAACATCCTCGAGGCCAAGGTCGACTCCACGGAGAGGAACCTGAGCCAGCGAAAGCGGGTCACCACCGGCAAGGAGACGGTCCCCAACCCGGACTTCGACCGCTGGAGCGCGATGAACTCGAAGGAGCGTGAACGCGCCGGGCTGACTTCGGCGCCCGCCGCCACCATCGAACGGGACCGGGTCGAGGACGTACAGATCGACCAGATCTTCCATCGCAAGGTGGGAGTCTTCTCGGTCTCGTACCGGGTCATCGACGCGAACAGCGCCAAGGTGCTCTTCGCCGATACCCAGCGCAGCAAGGAGCAGCTCGAGGGAACCGACTCTCCGGCCCTCGACATCGGCAGCTTCCAGCAGGAAGCCCAGGTCGCGAACCTGCCGACCGATGCCGAGATCCTGGAGCAGCTCGCCGAGGAGATCTCGAAGGCCATCGGCAAGGAGCTGGCCGCGGTGCTCGTCGATCCCGAGGTCCAGTACGCCAAGGATGCCGAGCGCTTCGTGCGCGAGGGCAACTTCGTCGACGCTTCCCAGCAGTTCGCCTACGCGATCGTCCTCTCGGATCGCAAGGAGAAGGACATCGGCGAGCTGAGCGCCGGCCTGCGCGACGCGGCCGTGTCGGCCTCGATCTCCGAGTAGGCGCGGTCCGCCGCGGGGGGCCACCCCGCGGCGCCTCAGCTGCCGGCCTGGGCCCGCGCTGCCGAGGCCCGGGCCTCCGGGAGGCCCGGGTGGGTCGGGGAGACCATCTCGGCCTTGGCCAGGTAGTCGCTGGCCTTGCCGTGGTTACCCTTCGCGAGCTCGCCCTTGGCGAGCTGCAGGTAGCGGGTCGCGACGCGCTGGATGCCCTCGAGGGCCTGGGGGTGGTTCGGGTCGATGGCCAGCACCGCCTTGTACTTGTCCCAGGCGCTGGAGCCCTTCGGCGTCGTCAGGCGATCGTCGTCGAAGGCGATTCGCGCCTGGCCCAGGAGGCCCATGATGCGTAGCTCGTTCTTCTGGGCACTCGCTCCGGAACGCTCGGCGTTGGCCACCAGCTGCCGTGCCCCCGCCAGCTCCGGATGCCCGGGCGCGAATTCCTGGACCTTGTCGACGTAGCGACGCGCGCTGCGCACCCGCCTCTCCCGGACCGCGTTCTTCGCGAGCTCGAGGTAGCGGTCCGCCACACGCACCTGCCCCTCGCGGGCCGCCTTGTTGCCGGGGTCCAGCTCGAAGATCTCGCGGTACTTCGCGAGTGCATTGTCCCCGGGCGGCGAGCTCAACCGGTTCGCCTCGATCGCGCGCTCCGCATCGCGCAGCAGCATCGCGATCCGCACCTCGTCGGCATCCGAAGGCGTGGATCCGGTGGTCTCCTGCTCGCTCTCGGCGCTGCCCGTCGTTTCCGCCACCGACTCGGTCGCGGCGTCTGCGCTCCCCGGTGCCGGCTCGGACTCGCCCGCCGGCGAGAGCAGGTAGAAGAGCATGCCCGCGAAGACCGCGAGACCGGCCACCCCGCCGCCGACCAGCAGGTTGCGACGATCCCCGGGCTTGCGGGCGGCATCGGGCACTTCGCCCGGGGCCACCACGATGGTGCGCAGCTCCTCGGGAGTGGGCTTCGGCGCCTGCACCCGGCCGGCGAGCTCGTCGAGTGCCTCGATCAGCTCGTTGCCCGTCTGGAATCGTTCCTCGGGCTCCTTGGCCAGCAGCCGGTCGAGCAGCGGTTGGAAGACCGCGTGCTCCTCGGGCAGCTGGGGCAGCGGCTCGTTGATGTGCATGATCGCGACGGCGAAGGGGTCGGGCGAGTGGTACGGGACGGCCTTCGTGAGCATCTCGTAGAGCATGATGCCCAGGCTGTAGATGTCCGCGCGACCGTCGACCCGCTGGCCGCGAGCCTGCTCGGGGCTCATGTAGGAAGGCGTTCCGACGATCGAGCCCTCCTTGGTCATCTCGCTGTCGCCGACGACGCGCTTCACCTTGGTGAGCTCGGTCGACGAGTCCGCGGCCTTCGCGATGCCGAAGTCCGTGAGGACGACATGGCCGTGGTGGCTGAAGAGCACGTTGCCCGGCTTGATGTCGCGGTGCACGTAGCCGTTGGAGTGCGCGTAGGCGAGTGCGCTCGCGATCTGGCGGAGGATGCCGATGATCTCGACGTGCGAGAGACCCCCGGCGATCCGCCGCGAGAGATCGCCGCCGGTGTGCAGCTCCATCGCCAGGAAGTAGTTGTCGCCGGAAGAGCCGACGTCGTAGACCGAGACGATGTTGGGATGCGCCAGGTTGGCCACGATCCGGGCTTCGCGCAGGAAGCGGTCACCGAAGCTCGCGTCGGCGACCAGGTTCGGGGCCATCACCTTGAGGGCGACCTCGCGGCGGAAGTTCTCCTGCACGGCCAGGTACACGGTGGCCATGCCGCCCTTGCCGAGCTCGCGCTCGATCTTGTAGCCCTCGACCTGCAGCTCCTGCTCGCCCATGCGTCGCTGGCAGCCCCCGGCTTCTGTCTCGCGTCCGGCGCGTGAAGATCGTCGCGCCTTTCGCAGAGCGTGGCAAACCGAACCCTCTCATCGGCCGGCTCGATTCGGGGGTGTAGCCCCGGACCGAAAGCGCCCCCCGGAGCGGGTCCGGGGGGCGCGGGCTTCAGCGCTTCGCGGCCGGCGATGCCTGTCTCGGGTCAGGCTCTCAGGAGGCGGGGCCGGTGGGGATGTCCTTGAAGGCGATCCCCTTGTCGGCTCGAGTCTCCGGCGGGAGCCCGAGCACGCGCTCCGAGATGATGTTGCGCAGCACCTCGTCGGTGCCGCCCGCGATCCGCAGACCCGGGATCGCCAGGTACATCTCCTGGAAGAGCGAGTCGCCCGGGGTCGCGCCCTCGTCGAGGGTCGCGCCGGTGACCCCGCCGAGCTCGATTCCGAACGACGCCATCTCCTGGGCCAGGGCGGCGCCCACGAGCTTGCCGAGGCTCGCCTCGGGCCCCGGGGTCGTGCCCCGCGAGAGCGCCGTGAGGCTGCGGTAGCCCGTGTACTGCACGCCGCGGCTGCGGGTGTAGAGGTCGGCGATCTTCTCCCGAACCGAGCTGTTCTCGATGGCGGGCCTTCCGTCGAGCTCGACGGACGCCGCCAGCTCGATGAGGTCGTCGACGCCGCCGCCGGTGCCACCCCCGCCGATGGAGGCGCGCTCGTTCATCAGCGTGGTGATCGCGACCGCCCAGCCGTTGCCGACCTCGGAGAGGCGATTCGCGTCCGGGATGCGGACGTCCGTGAAGAAGACCTCGTTGAAGCCCTGCCCCTTGTTGATCTGGGTGATGGGCCGGACCTCGATGCCCGGGGAGTGCATGTCGACCACGAAGTAGGAGAGTCCCGCGTGCTTCGCGACGTCCGCGTCGCTACGCACGACGAGGATCCCCCAGTCGCTGAACTGGGCGCCGGTGGTCCAGATCTTCTGACCGTTGATCACCCACTCGTCGCCCTCGCGGACGGCCGTGGTGCGCAGCCCGGCCAGGTCGGACCCGGCGCTCGGCTCGCTGAAGAGCTGGCACCAGACCTCCTCGCCCGACAGGAGCTTGGGGATCCAGCGCTTCTTCTGGTCGTCGGTGCCGTGGGTCAGCACCGTCGGACCGCACATGCCGATCCCGATGCCGAAGATGTTCGGCGGAACGCTGTAGTTCGACTCCTCCTGGCCCCAGATCACGTTCTGGATGGGTGTCGCGCCACGCCCCCCGTACTCCTCGGGCCAGGTGATGCAGGCCCAGCCGGCATCGGCCTTCTTCTTCTGCCATTCCTTGGCGGCCGCGATGATCTCCGGACTGGTCCGTTCGCCCAGGATGTCGTCTCCGGGATCGTCGGGGTCCTTCGGGGCGGCGTTCTTCTCGAGCCAGGTGCGGGCCTCCGCGCGGAATGCGGCTTCTTCGGGGGTGTCGTTGAAGTCCATGCTTCGCTCCAGCTTGGGTTCGCGCCTTCGGGGCGCGGAAGGGTTGGGGTCGGGCTTCGCTTCGGGGTGGAGTTCGGGGCGTGACCGGGTTCAGGCGGCGTTCTGTGCCTGGAGTCGCGTCACGAGCCTGTCCTTCCAGCTCGCCGGACTGCCCAGGATCACCGAGAGCAGCTTCGCCCGTCGGTAGAACATGTGGCAGTCGTACTCCCAGGTGTATCCGACGCCGCCGTGGAGCTGGATCATCTCCACGCCGGCCAGGTCGTAGGCCTTGCAGGCGGCGATGCGGGAGATACAGGCGGCGATCCCGAGCTCGGGTGCGTCGTTGCTGAGCGCCCAGGCGCCGTAGTAGCAGTTCGAACGCGTGAGCTGGATCTCGCACCAGAGGTCGGCCAGGCGATGCTTGAGGGCCTGGAAGGAGGAGATCGGGCGGCCGAACGCATAGCGTCCGTTCATGAAGTCCTTCGTCATCTCGAAGGCGCGGTCCGCACCGCCCAGCTGCTCGAAGCCGACCAGGACCGCGGCACGGTCGAGCACCCGTTCGGCGAGGGCGGCGCCTTCCCCGGCGGTGCCGAGCAGGCTGGCGTCCGCACCGTCGAAGCGGATCTGCGCCATGGACCGCGAGGGATCGAAGGAGCCGACGGGCTCGCGGGTCACGCCGTCCTGGTCGAGGTCGACGAGGAAGAGCGAGAGCCCCTCGTCGGACCGGGCGGCCACCACCGCGAAATCGGCGACGTCACCGTCGGGAACCGGGAGCTTGGTACCCGTGAGCTTCCCGCCCTTGCAGGTCGCCTCGACGCCTTCGGGCCCGTTCTGACCGGCCTTCTCGACCAGCGCGAAGGTGCCGATCGCCTCGCCGGCGGCGAGCCGCGGTAGATGGGACTGCTTCTGCTCCTCCGAGCCGGCCAGCAGGATCGCCTCGGTGGCGAGGTAGACGCTCGACGAGAAGGGAATGGGGGCCAGCGCCCGACCCAGCTCCTCGGCCACGACGGCGAGCTCGAGGTACCCGAAGCCGGCACCGCCGTACTCCTCGGGGATCACCGTGCCCTGGTAGCCCATCTCTGCCGCCGCCTTGAAGAGCGACTGCGAGTAGGGCTGGTCGGACTCGAGCACCTCGCGACACACCGACAACGGCGAGTGTTCGTCCAGGAAGTCGCGCGCGGTCTGCTGGAGGAGCTTCTGGTCTTCCGAGAAGTCGAAGTTCATCGGGGGGTCTCCATGGGTCGTTGCGGGGATGGGACGCGGAGAGCGGACGATTCATCGGATTGACAGGGATGTCAATATCGGGACGCCTTGGGGAGCGAGGGCTCGTTGCTTGGATCCGCGCCGGGCCCGGTGGCCCCCACGCTCCATGGCTCGCGGTCGGCATCGGGCTTCCTGGAGCGCCTCAGGCTGGCGCTGGTCGTTGCTTGCCTGTGATGGGATGCGGCTGCGCTCTGACTTCCGCGTGGGGGCCCCCGGGCCCGGCTGCGTGCGCCGCTGGCACCGCATCTCCGCGACCTCCTCCCTCCGGCCGTCCTCGCCGTACAGGGGTACGGCTGCGGCTGCCTCCAGTCCGGGGGCCGCAGATCTGCAGCACCATCGACGCACTCGCTGGACGCTTGCGGCGTGCGATGCCGCTGGCCGTCGGGTCCGGGCTAGGGGTAGGCGACGATGTAGGAGACCCAGGCGGGGTCGTCGGGGGCGCTTTCTACCTTTCGGTAGACGCCGTTGGGCTCGTTGGTCTTGCGGTCGGTGCCTTCCCAGTAGACCTCGGTCTCGCTGAAGCCGGCGTCCTTCAGCAGCTCCCGGAGCTCGGGGATCGACCACAGGCGCCAGTCGTAGGTGAAGGCGCGCCGGATCTCGCTTCCGTCCGGGAACTCGAAGTGGATGTAGTTGATCACGTGGTTGCTGACCGGGTCGAAGAGGTGCTGGTCCCAGACGTAGTCGAAGCCTTCCTGCTCGCGGGTCTCGGTCATCGTCCGCTGGGCGTCCGCGCCGCCGTAGAGGTCGACGATGAAGAGGCCCTCGTCGGCCAGGCTCTTGCGCGCCATGCGGAAGTAGTCCGTGAGCAGCTCGCGGGTCTGGAAGCAGAAGTAGGAGAAGTTGAACGCGCAGGTCACGTCGAAGCCGCGGGTGTCGTCTTCGAGGACGTTGGCCTCCCGCAGCTCGACCCGGGACTGCTGCTCGCCGTCGAGCTTCGGGAAGTGGTGCTGCCGGCTGTAATCGAGCACCTCGGGCTCGATGTCGACGCCGACCGCGGTATTGCCCGGGCGGGTCCGGACCCACTCGCAGCAGAGGGCGGCGGTGCCGCAGAAGTCCTCGCGCATGCGGCTGGGCAGCCTTCCGAAGCGCTTCTTGAAGACGCGGTCCATCATCTGGACGTCGCTCTCGACCTCCTGGACCGACTCCTCGTAGAGGCGGTGGCGGTCGGCGCCGCGCGCCATCTTGGCGACGACGGCCTTCGACCCCTTGTCGCCCTTCTTTCCCTTCTTGCGCTTCTTGTCCTTGTTCTTGCGCTTGCCCTGCTGCGAGTGATTGCGTGCCAACGCCGGCCCCCCTCCTGCTCTCAGGGTTGTAACGCGGTCGCGGTTGCACGTCGATGCCGCCGGCGCGACCTTGTCGGCGCTGCGTACGAGCTGCCGGTGGCCTTCCGTCCCGGGGTCTTCGCGTCGGGAAATCCGCACCGCACGTGGCTTTTCCCCTTCGGTTTTTCTGCCAGCGGACGATACATCCCCCGTCTCTGCAATTGCCGGCGCGGCCTCCCCCGGCTCGACTTCGAGCCCATCCGGACCGCACCTCGCGCTCGGAGCCCCCCAACTGAGTCTCTCGACCAGCCAACACGAGCTGCTCCGCGATCGTCTCGCCAGCGGACTCGAACGGTCCCGCGACCGGCTCGCCGACACGCCGGCCTCGTCGACCGGCCTGTCTCTCGAGTCGGTGACGAGCTCGCCGCTGGCGGACTTCGATCCGGGGGCCGCGGCACGCGGTCCTTCCGGTGACCTGATCGCGGGCGTCGTACAGCGCTTCGAGGGGCCGATCTCGGGCAGCGCCCTGCTCGCGCTCGAGCCCGGCGATGCCCTCCTGTGGCTGCAGCGCGGGGACGACGACGCCGACCCGCTCGCCCGCTTCGTCGAGTGGGGAAGCCGTCTTCTCGAAGGGGTGACCCGCGCCCTCGGCGACGCGCTCGGGGGTGAGGTGGTCTGCGGGCCCGGGAGCCTCGAGGAACGCTCCCTGATGGCAGCCCTGCTGGGGACCCACGCGCCGTCGGACACCCTGGTGCTGTCGCTCCACGGAGAGATGGCCTTCCCCGTTGCACGGCTCCCCGAGATCCGCGCGCCGTTCGGACTGCACGTCCTGCTGGCGCCGAAGCGGGTGGCCGCCGTGCTCGATGGCCTCCGGGGTGACGAGGGCCCGCCGAGCGCATAGATTCGACCGATGGCGATCTACCTGATCCGTCACGGCGAGACGGCCTCGAACCGCGCCAGCATCGTCCAGTTCCCCGACACGCCCCTCTCGTCCCGCGGAATCGCCCAGGCCGAGCGCCTCGCCGAGCGTCTGGCGGGCGCCGGGATCACCGAGATCCTGTGCAGCGACATGGCCCGCGCGCAGATGACCGCGGAGCCGCTCGCACGCGCGACGGGCCTCGCCGTCGAGCTCGAGCCGGACCTGCAGGAGCGGCACTTCGGCGACCACCGCGGCACGCCCTACAGCGAGCTGCACGCGCAGGGCCTCGACATCTTCGCGCCCGATCACGAGCCGCCGGGCGGCGAGAGCTGGGCGGCCTTCCACCGGCGGGTCGACCGGGCCTTCGACGCGGTCAGCCGACGCGCGGCCGAGCTGCCGGGACACCTCGCGGTCGTCACCCATGGACTGGTGTGCCACTCGATCACCGCGCGCCGGACCGAGCGGCCCGGGGCGGTGGGAACGGACAGCTACGGACGGGACGGCCCGCCGATCCGCTTCGGCAACACCTCGCTGTCGATCCTGACCGGCCCCGACCCGTGGCGCTTCGAGCTGTTCGCCTGCACGGCGCACCTGGACGGTGCGGTCGCCGACGACGGCAGCGCGCTCTCCGGTCTCTAGCGCGCGCCGTTCGCCCTTCGGAAGAGCATGAAGCCGACGTTCTCGTGGGCTTCCGAGTGGTCGATCCGTTGCGGCGGTGGATGGGTCTGGAAGCGCGGGTGGTCGCGATGGAGCTCGCAGTCCTCGACCGGGACGAAGTCGCCTGCCGAGTCGTTGAGGTAGGAGACCTCGAGGTCGAGCAGCTCCGCCAGCGCGACCAGGGTCGGAGGCTGCCATTGCCGCCACTTCGGGTACTCGAAGAGGACGCGCCGGTCGCTCTCGTCCCAGACTTCGAGGCGGAAGCCCAGCTCGTTCGTGAACGGGTTCGGTGGCCGGTACTCGTCCTCGATCAGCGCTGCGTGGAAGCCCGCTTCGGCCATCTCGGGCCGGGTCAGGTCGTCCACCGGCGCCAGCTCCCACACCAGACTGGGCTCGGGGGTCTCGAGGATGAAGTAGTCGACGTGGGAGGTTCCGAGGGCCAGCAGCTCCGAGAGCTCGCGGGCGTCGAAGAAGTGGTGGCTCTGCTTCCCGATGTAGGCGAGCGAACGGCCGCGGCTGCGCGAGCGCATCGTGCGCCACAGCTCGGGGTCGAGAACGTTCCCGAGCGCGTAGTGGGGCGAGACGCCCTCCAGCCAGGGGCGTGCCAGCAGGGAGTCGCGTGCCTGGCCGTCGAGGTCGAAGAGCAGGTAGCGGAGCTCGGGGTGACGGAAGTGCGAGTGGTAGGTGAACTCGCCCGTCCCGGCCATGGGCTCGATGACCGTGTCGATCTTCTCGCAGGTGGGTGTCTGCAGGAAGTCCTCGACCGTGTAGTCGTGGGTGCCGAGCACCGCCGAGTAGACCCGGTAGGCGTCGAGTCCATCGAGCCCGCCATCGAGGTATCCCTCCACGTAGTCGTGGTCCTCGACGAAAGGGGAGCCGTAGCACTTGGTGAAGCCCTGGGTCCCGAAGTCGTGAAAGCCGTGGCGCGCGATGCGGCGCCACAGCGCGAGCCCGCCTTCGTCCCGGGTCGCGCGCGGCAGGCGGAAGCCGCGAAGGACGCAGGCGTGCAGCCGGCGCAGCAGCTCCTCCTGCCGCTCGGTCGCCAGGGACTCGATGCGACAACGCGACTGGAGCTGGATCCAGTCGGGTGCCGAGCGTCTTCCCGACTCGATGCTCGCGAGCACGCGGTCGAGGGCTTCCGGAGAGTTGGCGACGCGGATGGTCCCGCGGTTCTGCTGCATTGCTCGAGTCTCCCCCCGGCCTCGTCGCCGCGGCCTTGCTTAGCAGCCGCGTCTCCCTCCCGACAGGGGTTGCGCGACCTTCAGCGCTGCTCCGAGCCGGATCGTGCGCGTTCCGACTCACGCTCGTCGCCGGCCTCGACGAAGGCCGTGAGCGATCGGTGGACCTGGGACGCGCGCTCGCCCCGCCATCCCTGGATCGCGGTCAGTACGAACCACGCCTGCTCCCGGAGGGTGCCGGGAGCCCCGCCCTTCGCCGCTTCCAGTGCCCGCTCCGCCACGGCGCGCACCGCACCGCTAGGGCACTGCTCGGTGATCACGGTGAAGCACTCGACCACGCCGAGGGTTCGCTCGTAGTCGCGCTTCGGGGCCTGGCGGGGCTCATCGGACATCCTGCGCGAGTATATGTCCGAACAGCCGGCGCGTCGGCCGGCGGAGGACCGATGCGTTCGATCTCCCGCTCGATCCCGGGTGCGGTTGCCCCGCTCGCAGCCCGGTCGATCGCCCTGGTCCTCGCAGCGACCGGGCTGTGGCTGGTGCTTCCTTCGCAGGCTCAGGAGCCCACGCCCCTGTCGCTCACCCCGCTCGGGACCGGTCTCGCGATGGCGACCGGGCGAGGCGGCAACCTCGCGATCCTGTACGGATCGGACGGGACCCTGCTGGTGGACGATCAGTTCTCCCAGTCGGCCCCCGGAATCCGCGACGCGGTCCGAGAGCTCGGGGGCGGGCCGATCCGCTTCGTGCTCAACACCCACTGGCACGGGGACCACACCGGCGGCAACGCGGTCCTGGCGACCACCGACGGCGCCGTGATCGTCGCTCACGAGAAGGTCCGCGAGCGCATGAGCGCCGATCAGTGGAACCCGCTGCGTCAGACCACCACACCGGCCTCCCCACCCGCGGCGTTGCCCGTCGTCACCTTCGACGCGGGACTCCGCTTCCACCTCAACGGTCACGAGGTTCAGGTCCTGCACGTCGCCCCCGCCCATACCGACGGCGACGCCATCGTGCTCTTCGGCCGCGCGAAGGTGATGCACCTGGGCGACGTCTACTTCAACGGCTTCTACCCCTACATCGACGTGCCGAGCGGCGGCTCCATCGACGGAATGATCGCCGCGGTCGACCGAGCCCTCTCCCTTTGCGAATCGGACACGCGGATCATCCCGGGCCACGGCCCGCTCTCCGACCGCGGCGAGCTCATGGAGTACCGGACCATGCTGCAAGGGGTGCGCAACGCCGTCTACCGGGAGCTGCAGGCCGGTCGCAGTGTGGACGAGGTGGTGGCGGCCCGTCCGACGCGAGCCTTCGACGCGAAGTGGGGCGGCGGCTTCCTCTCGCCCGAAGCCTTCACGCGCATCGTACACGCCAGCCTGCAGGGCGGGCGCTGACGAGCCCGAGGCCCTTCCCACTGCGCTCCCGGCGCCGCGGCGTTCAGCCGGAGCGCGGGTGCGCCGATGAGCCCCTCATGCGCCTCGACTCGCGAAACGGGGGCTTCACCCTCATCGAGATCCTGGTCGTGATCGCCATCGTCGGCATCCTCGCGTCGATCGCCATCCCGCAGTACCAGCGCTTCCAGATGCGATCGAAGAGCGTGGAGGCGAAGAGCAACCTGGCTGCGATCCGGAGCGCGCAGTCCGCCCACTTCAGCGAGTTCGGGGTCTACGTCGCTGCCGAGCCGACGCCGGCCCTCATCCCCGGCTCGCTGCCGGTCGTGTTCGCCCCGGTCACCTCGGGCTTTGCCGAGCTCGGCTTCCAGCCGTCGGGCCGCGTGCTCTTCTCCTATGCGATCGCGACCTCCGCGGACGGCAGTGGCTACACGGCCGAGGCGGCGGGTGACCTCGACGAGGACGCGGCGACCCAGTACTGGGCGGTCCCGATGCCGCAGGCCAGTGGCGCCCTGGTCCCCGCGCGAATCGGCTGCAACGTCGGCAACCTGACCCCCCGACAGCTCGGGCCCTGCGACACGGTCTTCGGACAGAGCGTCTTCTAGCCCGGACTTCTCACCAGACCCCTGCTGCGGCCGCGGATACGACTCGGGTAGAGTCGACAAATACGGTCGGAGCAAATGGACCGGTACCTTGTTTGACGGATGTTTGAAATGGATAACTGGTTTCAGAAGTAATGTGGG
>JANQSB010000194.1 GCA_028284295.1 Myxococcota bacterium
GGCGTTCGTCGCCCTCGCCGTGCCGCTGGGTGCGCCGGAGGCGCTGCGGGCCCTGGCGATCGGATGGGGGGGCGTGCGGCCCTCCCGGAGGGCCGCACGCGCCCCCTTGCGGCGGTCGCCGCGTTCGGGGTCGCGGCTCTCGGACTCGGATGGCTGGCAGCCGAGGTGCCGTGGCTGCAGGCCGCGCGCGCCCTCCCCCTCTTCGCGCTCGGCGCCACGGTCTACTGTGCCAGCCGCCTCGCCCGTCGCGACGCACGCCGCACCAGCCGGGGAATCCTGCAGGCCATGGCCGCCGTCTTCGCGACCGTCCTGCTGGCCAAGATCTTCTTCCTCGGTCGGATCTACCAGTACGGCTTCGTCCTGGCACTGCCCGCGAGCCTGCTCTTCGTTGCGGCCCTCGTCTCCTGGATTCCCGGCGAGATCGAGCGCCGCGGGGGCTCGCCCGCCGTCTTCCGTGCGGCCGCGTTCGGCCTGCTGGCGGCGGTCGTGTACGGTCACCTGCTGGTGATGGCACCGCAGGTCGCGGCCAAGACGACCGCCCTGGGACCGCCGGGCGATGCCATCCGCGTCGAGCCCGGCGTCGCGCAGGTCGTCACGGCCACGCTGCGAACCGTCCGGGAGCACACCCGGCCGGGGGGACGCGTCGCCGTGCTGCCAGAGGGTGCGCTGCTGAACTTCTGGCTCCGCCGAGCGACGCCCACCGCACACTTCAGCTTCAACCCGTTCGAGCTGCACGTCTACGGCGAGACGGAGATCCTGGACTCCTTCGAGGCGACGCCGCCGGACGCCGTCGTCCTCTTCCACCAGGACACCCGAGAGCACGGCGCCCGCTTCCTCGGGCGCGACTACGGCCGGCAGCTGATGAGCTGGATCGACCGACGCTACGAGACGGTCCGCCTGATCGGGGAGCCGCCCCTCGAGCCCGGGACGGTCTTCGGCGCCCGGGTGCTCGTGCCCCGTTCTTCACTCGAGTGAGGACGAGCGCAGGTCCGGTCCGCGCAGTCGATCCCCCTCGCGCACCGACTGCTCCTCGACCACCAGTCGGCCCGTCGACTTCGAGCCCGGCGCGTGCAGGACCCACGCTTCCTCGAGCTCCAGTCCCGTCGGCGCGCCGCGGGTCGCATACGGAAGGCGGAGGGCGTAGCGCCCCGTAGCGTCGACGCGGGCGCGCTGCCGGAAGCGACCGCGGCGACCGGTCGGGCTGCGATAGCCCAGGGTCGCCTCGACGGTCTCGCCCGGGGCCGCCCGACCCTCGACCGACGCTCCCGCGACGCGCTCGAAGACACGGAACTGTGCCCGCGGCGCCTCCCGCGGACTCGGCAGCACCCGCTGCTCGAAGACGAGCCGGTGGTGGCGGGCATCGCCGCCGTCGGGGTCGGCGAAGCGGTCCAGGATCGCGTCGCCGCCGACCGACCCCCGCGCCACGTCGAGGGGACGGATCACCACGTAGCGCGCGCGCAGCCCGTCCAGAAGCTCGACCGCTTCCTCCTCGGAAGCCCGGAAGTACTCGAAAGACAAGCGGTAGTTGTCGCCGGGAACGTCGTCCCCGAAGTTCCCCACCACGGTCGGACGCTGGCTCCGGTACAGCAACGGGTGACCGTACTGCCAATGCCCGAGCACCCCCCAGGTCGGACGCGAGGCCGCGTCCCAGGGATCCCCCGGTGCGCGGGTGTTGTCCCGGAGCCAGCGCGCCACGGCGTCCAGGGAACGCCAGTAGCGGTCCTTTCCGGTGAGGGGAAGCGGCTCGCCCCGCACGTGCGCCCATTGGATCGTTGCATCGCGCCAGCTGTTGCCGACCGTCGGGACCAGCAGCACGGCGACGCCCGCAGCGAGCGCGAGCGATACCCGACCTGGCGGGCTCCCCTCGACACGAGTCACGAGTCCACGCCTCGCCCACTCGACCGCACCGGCGAACAGGATCGCGAGCGGAATCGACAGCGAGTTGAAGAAGCGCGCCTGGACCGCGGTCGCGACCGCCAGTCCCAATCCGAAGAGCGCCAGGAGCAGCCGTTCGGCACGCCTCGGACCACGCCACTCGCGCACCACGAAGCCGAGTCCGACGAACGGCGCCAGGTAGACGAAGGCCGACAGCCAGACGGCCGGCGCCAGCAGATCGAGTCGGCCTTCGGGAAGCAGGAGGGGGCGCGACTCGATGACACTCCCCTGGAAGCGCTCCGCACGCGCCAGCCAGCTCCATGCGTCCGCGAGTCCGCTCGCGAGACCCGGGAGGCAGGCCCACGCCAGAGCCGCGAGCAGCAGGGCGAGGACGGTCGCTTGCAGGGCCCGGACGCGAACCGTGTCGGGCCGGGTGATCCGCCAGAGCAGCAGCGACGACAACGGCACCGCGACCCCCAGCGCGAAGAGCAGCGGCTGGAAGCGGGACGCGACCGTCGGCGCGAAGGGTCCGCCCGGCAAGGGCGGCTCGGGCACGCCGAAGACGGAGCTCAGCCCCAGCGCGATCGCGCACGCGCCGGCGAGCGCCAGACCGAAGCGAGCCGCCTCGGCGCGCGACGGACGCGTCACCCAGTAGATCGCGACGCCCAGGCCGACGAGCCCGACCTGCAGCAGCCCCCCCGGCCACAGCAGGAGCATGACTCCCTGGAGCAGCCCGAGCGCGACGGCCGGCCGCACCAGGGACGACTCCTCCCGCCCCGCCCGGACCAGCTGCATGCCAGCGCCCAGCAGCGCCGCCGAGGCGAAGGCCACTGCCACGTGGTGATCCACGGCTCCGATGCGGCCGTACCAGGCGGCCGCGGGCAGCCAGGCCAGCAGCAGTCCCGCGACGACGGCGGTGGGTCGACCGAAGTGCCGACGGGCGAGGCCCCAGGTCGTCACCACGGT
>JANQSB010000702.1 GCA_028284295.1 Myxococcota bacterium
GCCCGGGGGCCATCGGCCCCCGGGCTTCCGCCCGTGCGGTTCCGATGGTCCGGCTCGGGACGAGAGCCTGACACCACTCGATGTCGCGACCGTCCCGCCGCCTTCAGCCCAGGCGCTCGGAGAGCTTTCGCAGCAGGCGCTGGACCGGATAACGTTCCGGGTCCGCGGCGCGCACCTCGCGTAGCTGCGCGATCTCGCGCTCGACGACGCTCTTGACCTGCTCGCGCAGCTCGAAGCACGCCTCGCGTTCTTCGTGGCGCCCCTTCCACGGGGCGGGGTCGATGGCCTCGCCGAACAGGAAGTACTGCCTTTCGAGGCGCGGCAACGACACCGGACCCCTGCCCCGCGCCAGGGGCGGGATGATCTCGCCGTGACGGAACCAGGGCTGCTCGGTGATGCCGAGGGCTCGCAGCAGGTCGCCGGCGCGGGAGCGCAGGATGTCCTCCGCGTCCGCGACGATCTCGAACATGTCCTCCACGCCCACGCTGGCGAAGGGGACGATCGGGACCTGGTGCTGGATGGCCAGGCGTGCGAAGCCGATCCGTTCCTTCCAGATGAGCTTGTAGCGCTCGTGCTTGCGCTTCATCACCTCGCGTCCGCCCCCCGGAAACACGAGGACCGCCTCGCCCGCCTCGAAGAGCTGCGAGCAGATCTCCCGGGTTCCCCGCACGGCTCCGATGCGCTTCAGCACGTCGCGCCAGACGGGCAGGGCGAAGTGGTTGTGGTCCCCGAGTCCGCGCACCGTCCGGCCCGTCTTCTCGAAGATCTCGAGGCCGAGCATGGGGATGTCGATCATGCCGTAGACGGTGTGGTTGCCCGCCAGCAGGACGGCGCCCTCGCGGGGAATGTGCTCCGTCCCGATGGAGACCGGGCTCAGCAGCCGCTTGACGGGCTGGATGAGCTGGTCGAGCTCCTCGATCAGGCTCGGGTCGAAGTCGAGGCTGGCGTCGCGCTGGGACATCCCCGGGGCTTCCTCTCGGCGTCTTCGATGGTAGTTTCCCTCGCATGAATGCGAAGGTCCACGACCTGATGACGGCGTCGGTCGTCACCACCCAGCCCCACGTGACCATCGGCCACGTCCGCACCATGTTGGAGCGCAACAAGGTCGGTGCCATCCCGGTGGTCGATTCGGACGGCAAGCCCGTCGGCATCGTCTCGGCGACCGACCTCGCGACCGATCTCAAGGCCGGGTCGCCCGTCAGCAAGGTGATGACCGAGCCCGTCTACACGGTCCCCCAGTACGACGACGTCAGCACCGCCGCCCGCATCATGCGCAACCACAAGATCCACCGCGTGGTGGTCACCCACGAGCAGGAGGTGGTCGGCATGCTGAGTGCCTTCGACCTGCTCAAGCTGGTGGAGGGCCACCGCTTCGTGGCCAAGAACGCGCCCACGAAGTCGACGCGGAAGGGTTCCGGGCGCGAGTAGACTCGGACTCGCCGGACCGCGCGGCCCTCGTCTCAGTACTTGAAGTTGAGGTCGAAGGTGAGTCGCCAGCGATCCGCGGGTCCCTGCGACTTGCCGTCGAAGTAGCCGAACTTCACCAGCCCGGACAGGTATCGGTTGAAGGGCCGGCTGAACACCGCGTCGATCTCGCGGCCCAGGTGTCCGCCGCCGTCGTCCCGCCAGAACTCGTGGTACGCGATCTTGCCCTTGAACTTCCACGGAAGCGCCGGCGCGACCGTAACCACGAGGTTGCGCAGCCCCCTCGGCCCGCCGTTGTCGAGGAAGGCGTCGGCGAATCCGTTGAACTTGTGGGCCGTCGAGAGCGGCGTCACCACCCGGCCGTCGCCGTCGTCGCTCCCCAGCTGCTCCCAGGTGACCCCCACCAGGCCGAGCCCGTCCCACTTCAGGTCGAGGTTGGCCCACACATAGTGGGCGTCGTAGTCCGCGGGATTCTCCTTGGCGTCCTGCTGGAACGCGTAGGAGGCCGAGTAGCCCAGGGCGAGCTCTTCACTCAGCGGGAAGGAGCCGACCGCGCGAACGCCCCAGGTATTCGACGAGTTTCCCGGCGAGTCGTTCTTGAAGTCGAGGAAGTAGCCGAAGGCCGTGAACTCGTGGTTCTCCATCGTGTAGTGGGCGCGCGCCAGGTGCGAGTCCGAGCTGAAGTCCCGGGAAGCCGCCGTCGGACCCTGGTTGCCGAAGATGCGTCGGATGTCCCAGAGGTAGGCGTACTGGGCCTCGAGACCGTCGACGCCGAAGTCGGACTCTCCCAGGGCGGCGTCGAAGGTCTGCTCGTTCTGGCGCCATCCGACGTTGCCGACGAAGCGGCTGTCGTCGAAGATGATGCGCTGGCGTCCGCCCTTGACCTTGGTTCGCACCGGCAGGCCGAAGAGGTCCTTGCGGGCGTACTGGCCCCAGGCGCGATTCAGCTCGACGTTCTCGGGATCGGCGACGACGGACTTGCCGTTCGGGTTCGAGGCACCGTCGAAGTACTGGTCGTCCCAGGGCGACCAGGTTCCCTCGAGCTCGGCGAGTGCCGACCAGCCCTGCCAGGGCTTGAGCTCGACCCCGGCGCGGGTGCGCAGGGTGTAGGCCTCCGAGTTCTGGAAGCCGTCGATGTCGGCGATCTCGATGCGGGCTCGCACGTTCAGGTGGAACTTGTACCAGGCGTTGTCGAGCCAGGGCAGGTCCGGATCGCCCACGGCCTCGGCCTCGGGCTGCGCACTGGCCGCACCCGCCAGTGCCAGGATCGACATCGTCAGGAGGGTGACGATGGCGGGTCGGCTTCTCCTGTATCGGTCTCTCGGGCGTCTGCGGTCTTCCATTGCTCCTTCGCTTCCTCTCCGTGGTCGTTGTGGGGTTCGGTTCCGAGCTGGCCGGACCACGGGGCGATGGCGACGGCACAGTGCTTGTAGGAGGGTTGCCTCGAGTAGGGGTCGAAGGCGCGCAGGGTGAGCCGGTTGGTCTCTTCCTGGTGCATCGGGGCGAAGAGCTGGCCGGGCTGCACGCAGGCGCTGCGGATCGCGCGGACCCGGGCCTCGCCTCGGCGCGAGCGCAACACGACGAGTGCGCGGTCCGCGATCCCGAGTCGCTCGGCGTCCCGGGGATGGATCTCCACCAGCGGTCCCTCGGGCCGCAGCTTGCGCAGCACCGGCGAGCGGCCGGTACGGGTCTCCGTGTGCCACTGCGCGGAGGAGCCCCGCCCGGTGAGCAGGACGAAGGGATGGCTCTCGGTCGGCGGCTCGGGCGGCGGGCGGGGCGGCTCGAAGCAGAACTTCGCGCGGCCGCTCGCGCGCGGGAAGATTCCGTCGGCGAAGAGGTGCCGCTCGGCCGAGCGGTCGCTCGCGCCCTCGGGCAACGGCCACTGCACCCCTCGCGCGACGTCGAGGCTGCGGTAGTCACCGATGCCGGTGATGTCGCAGGGCAATCCCCGGGTCAGCTCCCGGATGCTGTCGAAGACGTCCTCGGGTGACTTCCAGGACGGGAACAGGTCCGCACAGCCCCAGGCCTCGGCAACCAGCTGGAAGATGTGGAAGTCGGCGAGCGCCTGACCCGGGGCGCGCCGCACCTTCTTGACCAGGCCGATGCGGCGCTCGGAGTTGATGAAGGTGCCCTCCTTCTCGCTCCAGCCGGCGGCCGGAAGCACGAGATGGGCGAGCTTCGCCGTGTCGGTGTCCGGGTAGAGGTCCTGCACCACCAGGAAGTCGAGGCGCCCGAGCAGCTCGCGGAAGTCGTTCTGGTCGATCCAAGAGTGAGCGCCGTTGGTCGCGATGACCCACAGCCCCCGGATCCGACCGGCCCGGATCTGCTCGACGATCTGGTCGTAGGCGAGGCTGTTCTGGCGCGGGATCCGCTCGACGGGAATGCCCAGGCAGTCCGCCACCTCGCGACGGTGGTGCGGGTTCTCGAAGTCCCGCCCGCCCAGCAGTCCGGTGGTGTTGCTGAACAGGCGCGAGCCCATGGCGTTGCACTGGCCCGTGATCGAGTTGGGACCCGTGCCCGCCCGGCCGATGTTGCCCGTCATCAGGGCCAGGTCGATGATCGACTGGGCGACCCGCACCGCCTCGTGGCCCTGGTTGACGCCCATGGTCCACCAGAAGGAGACGCGCTGTCCCTCCGAGATGGTGTCCACGAGGCGCTCGATCGCGCTCACGGGAAGCGCCGTCTCCCGTGCCACCCGTTCCAGGCCGAACTCTCCCTGCCGCAGGAAGGCCTCGAAGGCCTCGAAGCCTTCGGTGTGCCGATCGACGAAGTCCCGGTCGACGGCACCCCGCTCGATCAGGGCGGCGGCCAGGCCATAGAAGAGCACGAGATCGGATCGGGGCGCCAGGGCCAGGTGCTGGGTGGCCGCCATCGCCGTCTCGGTCTTCCGCGGGTCGATGACCACGATCTCCGGTGCGTTCGGGTTGCGGCAGACCCGTTCCCAGAGGATCGGGTGCGCGATGCACAGATTCGATCCGATCAGGACGATCACGTCGGAGCATTCGAAGTCGGCGTAGGAGTAGGGCGGCGCGTCGAAGCCGAACGACTCTTTGTAGGCCGTGGCGGCGGTCGCCATGCACTGGCGGGTGTTTCCGTCGCCGTGGACCCAACCCATCCCGAACTTCGCGAGGGAGCCCAGATAGGTCATCTCCTCGGTGGTGATCTGACCGGTACTGAGGAAGGCGACGGCCTCGTCGCCGTGTCGCTCTTGGATGGCCTGGAAGCGGTCGCGGAAGAGCTCCAGGGCTGTGTCCCAGGAGACCGGCTGCAGCGCGCCGTCGCCGTCCCGCAGCAGGGGGCGGGTCGCGCGGTCCTCGGCGGCCATCGGCGCCAGCGCCTCCCAGCCCTTCGGGCAGGCCATGCCGAGATTCACCGGGTAGTCGGTCGTGGGGGACAGGTTCACGGCTTCGCCGTCTCGCAGGTGCACGTCGAGACCGCAGCCCGTCGAGCAGTAGCCGCAGATCGTCGTGGTCGTGGCTTCGGGTGCGAGGCGCTCGGGAACCTGACCCAGCCCGAACGCTCCGGGCTTGCGCAGCAGATCGCGGGTCAGGGGCCCTTCGCGTCGGACCAGCATCTCTCGGGCACCGGCGATCAGCTCGCGGGTGCGGGTACTCCGGGATCGGCTCGAGCTCATGGTCAGCTTCCCGGCATGGCCAGTGGCACCGAGGTGCGGAAGTAGAGGTGGCGCTCGAGCCACTCGCCGCAGGCACAGAGCACCAGACCGAGTGCGGCGAGCGAGCCCGTGACCGGCGCTGGCAGTGAGCCGAGAGCCGCGAGCACGACGACGCCGGGGGCCGCGACCCCGCCGAGCCACGCCAGTCGGAGCCGTTGCCGCGAGGCTCCTGACAGCGGGCCCGCCAGCAGGGCACGGCCCCGGGCGAGGCTCGGCTCCTCGCTCGCATCGCGGGCGGACCACAGCCCGCGCTCGAAGCGGAGCTTCCCGAACGCGGCGAGTGCCCAGCCGGATGCGAGGCCCACGGTCGCGGCCCGCTCTCCCGCGAATGCGCCGGACACCGTCGCGACGGCCAGTCCGAGCAGCGCCGTCGTTCCGAAGAAGAGGGGCCCGGTCCGGAAGCCGCGCCAGCTCGGCCGATGGGTGTCCACGTAGATCATGACCGAGCAGGCGACCGCCACCGCTCCCGTCCCCGCCGCTACCCAGGAGAGCCGGGCGCCGAGCCGGGTGCAGCCGCCGCGGCCTTCGCGGCTTGCGTCTTCCCCGGGCCGGTGGGCACGACGCTC
>JANQSB010000705.1 GCA_028284295.1 Myxococcota bacterium
GCTCGAGCAGCCTGCCGTAGGCGCTCCACTCGAGCGGGACGGCAACCGGTCGCCGCTCGCGGCACCCCAGGGCCTCTACCCGTGCGCCGGGGGCGAGCCCGGAGCCGAGCGGTGGCTGGCCTTGTCGGTCGCGACCGACGCCCAGTGGGAGTCTCTGTGCGAGCTGCTGGGACGCCCGGGCTGGGCCTCGGTCGACGCGCTGCGAGAGCGCGACGGGCGACGCGCCGCTCACGACGAGATCGACCGGCAGCTGCGGGAGTGGACGCGCGGCCAGGATCGCGAGGCCCTGGAGCAGGCGCTCCGCGATGCGGGGATTCCTGCGTCGGCGGTCGCCGACCCCAACCGCCTGCTGGAGACGAATCCCCAGCTCCAGGCCCGGGGCTACTTCGAGCGACTCGAGCATCCGATCGTCGGTCCGATGCCCCTGCCTTCACTGCCCTACCGCTATGCGAGCATCGAACGCTGGCTACGGAGCCCGGCCCCCACCCTGGGTCAGGACAACGAGCACGTCCTGGCAGGCCTGCTGGGACTGTCCAGCGATGAGCTCGCGGAGCTCGAGGCCGAGAAGATCATCGGGACCCGCCCCGAAGGCCTCTAGCGCGGCCGGGCCCGACCCCAGGAGAGTCCCATGGCACCCCTTCCGGAGAACGCCCCGCTCGACGAACTGGACCGCGCCTCCGTCCTCCATCCGGCGACTCCACTCGGAGCCCATCAGGATCGGACCGGCGGACTGATCGTCGACCGCGCCAAGGGCGTCGCGATCACGGACGTCCACGGGAAGCGCTACCTGGACGGCGGCGCGGGTCTCTGGTGCGTCAACGTCGGATACGGGCGTGAGGAGCTCGGTCGGGCGGCTGCCGAGGAGATGAGCCGTCTGGGCTACTACCACACCTTCGCCGGGGTCTCGAACCGTCCGTCCATCGAGCTGGCAGACCGCCTGCTGGCGCGCTTGCGCGAGTCGGGCTCCTTCGAGAGCGCCGCGCGGGTCTTCTTCGGGCTCTCCGGATCCGACGCGAACGACACCCAGGTCAAGCTGGTCCGCTACTACAACAACCTCCGCGGGCGCCCCGAGAAGAAGAAGATCATCGCGCGTCACGGCAGCTACCACGGACTCACGCTCGCGTCCGCCAGCCTGACGGGCATCCCGGTCTTCCACCGCGCCTACGATCTGCCGATCGACGGCGTCTCCCACGTGACCACCCCCCACTACTACCGGGAGGGCCGGGAGGGCGAGAGCGAGGAGGCCTTCTCCGCACGCCTGGCGGACGAGCTGGAGGCGAAGATCCTGGCCGAGGGACCCGAGACGGTCGCCGCCTTCATCGCCGAGCCGGTCATGGGCGCGGGCGGAGTCTACCTTCCGCCGCGCGGCTACTTCGAGCGCATCCAGACGGTGCTCGAACGGCACGAGGTGCTGTTCATCGCCGACGAGGTCATCTGCGGCTTCGGGCGCCTGGGCTCGTGGTTCGGAAGCGGCCGCTACGGCATCCGTCCCGACCTCATGACCTGCGCCAAGGGGATCACGAGCGGCTACTTCCCGCTCTCGGCCGTGATCGTCTCGGAGGAGATCTGGTCGACGCTGCGCGACGCGCCGGACGACGGCATGTTCGCCCACGGCTTCACCTACTCGGGACATCCCGTGGGCGCTGCCGTGGCCAACGCGAACCTCGACATCTTCGAGTCCGAGGGTCTCGTCGAACGCGCGGCCGAGGTCGGCGCGTACCTGCAGGAGCGGCTCCACAGCGCCCTGGACGATCACCCTCGGGTCGGAGAGGTGCGGGGCGTCGGACTGATCGCCGCCGTCGAGCTGGTGGAGGACCGGAACACGCGAGCCCCCTTCGACCCGGCGCTCGCGGTCCACAAGCAGGTCTCGGCGGCCGCTCAGGAAGCGGGTCTGCTGGCGCGCGCGCTACCCGGCTGCCAGGCGATCGCCTTCTCGCCGCCGCTGACCATCCGCGAGGGCGAGGTGGACCAGATGGTCGACGTCTTCGCGAAGGCACTCCGAGCGACCATCGACGACCTCTAGAGGACCGGGTCGACGGGACCAGCTCGCCTGCGCCTGCTGCAGACCTTCCCTAGCGGGGTAGCGAGAGGGTGACGGTCCCCGTGGCGTGGTCGCCCAGCTCGTTCGCGGCGCGCATGGCGACCTCGACGACGACCTCGCCGCTCTCCTCCGCGAGCGAGGTCACCTCGCCGCTGAAGCGCAGCATCTTTCCGGGCACGGCGGGCGCGCCGAGTCGAATGGCGATCTTGCGGACCATGGCCTCCGGCCCCGCCCAATCGGTCACGAAGCGCGACACGTAGCCGTTGGTCGTCAGGATGTTCATGAACATGTCCGGTGCGCCCTGACTCCGCGCGTACTCGGCGTCGTGGTGCACGGGCATGAAGTCGCGCGACGCGATGGCACCGGCCACGATGACCGTCGAGGTGACCGGCAGATCGAAGTCCGGCAGGGCATCGCCCACCTTCAGCTCGGAGCCCTTCAGCGATTCGGGCGCGCTCACGAGGCTGCCCCGATGGTCGAGGGATCGAACTTGAAGACCCGGAAGAGCTGGCGTCCCACGACCTCGCCCGCGGACCGGTAGGTGGTGATCCAGGTGAGGAAGTAGCCCTTGCCCAGGGAGGTCTTCTTGCGGTTCGAGATCGACTCGACCTCGGTCGTGATCTCCAGATGGTCTCCCGGACGCAGGTAGCGATCGAACTCGAGCTCGGAGTTGGTCGCCAGGGTTCCCACGTAGCCGGCCTCGTCGAGGGCGATGATGGGATTGTCGTAGGCCATCTCGTCGGGCGCCCCGCCGCGCTCGGCGATTCCCTCGATCTTGGGACGCGGCATGGTCCACGCCTGAAGCATGGCCGGGGGTGCCACCAGACCTCCATGACGCGTGGACGCCGCGAAGGCCTCGTCCTCGTATACGGGGTTCCGGTCGTCCAGGGCATCCACCCAGTGGCGGATCATGGGACGGTTGACCGGGTCCGGCGCCAGAGCGCCTGGTGACATCTGCTTTCCGACGTAGACCTCGAGCCGCTCGCGCACCTCGTCGGTCTCTTCTCCAGCTTTCGCCATCTCTGCCATCGAGCTCCTCGAATTCCGGCTCGCGATGTTATCCCAGCTCGGCGGACGGGGGACCCGCCCGGGAAGCGAACGATGCAGGCTGGCGAACGCTTCGCGTTCGCCTGCTGCGGGGTCTGCACCCTGTGCAGACCTTTCCTGGCCGGCGAACGCTGCGCGGTCGCTTGCTGCGGGGTCTGCACCCTGTGCAGACCCTTCCTGGCCGGCGAACGCTGCGCGTTCGCTTGCTGCGGGGTCTGCACCCTGTGCAGACCTTCCCTAGCCTTGCCGCGCCATGTCGACGGAGAGCAGCGCGCCCGCGAACCGGTACCAGCTGTTCCGCAGCTGGGCCCCCGGGCTGCTGGCAGCCGGCCTCTCGCTCCGGGTCTACGCCCAGGTCGTCGACCACGGCTTCCACTTCGACGAGTGGATGCACTTCTTCAACCTGGTGAACTACGGAGTGCTCGAGCTGCTCACCACCAGCCACGGCGGGCATCTCCTGTGGTTCAGCAACCTCGTCTACTGGCCCGGCTTCCACCTCTTCGGCATCGAGCCCGCCCCCTATCACCTGCTGGCCCTGCTCACCCACCTGGCGAACGTCGTGCTGCTGCAGCGGGTGGTGTGGGGCTTCACCGAGCGGCCGGTCCTTTCGGGCGTCACGGCCGCCCTGTGGGGCTGCGCCCCGGTGATGGGCGGCTCGGTGGGCTGGTTCGCCGTCTACGGACAGCTCCTCGCCACACACCTGCTGCTCTGGATCCTGCTGGATCTCGCGCGCGCCGCGCGCACCCGAGAGGCGATTTCGGGGCGGATCCAGCTCCGCTGGGCGGCCCTGCTCGTCGCCATCGGTGGCTGCTTCGGGTTCGGGTTGGCGATCGGCGGCGCCTTCTTCCTGGCGGCGGGCCTGATGCTCTACGGCTCACCCAGCCGTGCGGTCGTCGTTCGGCGCTTCGCGGGCCTGCTGGTGGTGCTGCCGCTGCTCTACGCGGCCACGCACGGCATCCAATCCCAGCTCTCGGGCCGGATCCCCTTGTACGGCGTCGAGCACGCCATCCAGTTCCGCGAGGTGCCCCCCACCGCGCTCGCGTGGGTGCAGGGTCTCCTGCTCCTGTGGGGCTATCTCGGCTACGGGCTCAGCACCGTGCTGCTCGGGCCGCTGCTCTTCGTCGACACCTCGGTGGTACGGGCGGGACCCCTGGCTGGCATGCCGACCGCGAGTGCACTCGTGATCGCGAACCGCGTGTTCCTGGCGTGGCTGGTCTTCCTCGGCATCGCGCTCCGGCGCGCCGACCGCGAGACGCGGCAGCGGGCGCTCGGGCTGCTCCTGCTCGGGGCGGCCTGCTACGCCGTGCTGGCACTCTGGAACACGGCGTCCGGGAGGATCCTGACCGAGGGGATCCTCCAACCCCACATGCAGGTGCTGCCCCGCTACCACTACCTGCCGCCCCTCTTCTTCGTCCTGGCGACGGCCTGCCTCCTCCCGTCCCTGCTTCCGCTCGGCCTCCGCACGCGAAGGGTACTGGCCGGCATCGCGGTCGTGGGGGTCGCGTGGAGCACCCTGCCCTCCCCGGCCGCCGTCGCCACGCTGCAACACGGGACGCCGGGCGCGACGGTACTCGAGGCCATCCGCGAGAAGATCTCGAACGCGCCCCCCCATCGGAGCATCTTCTTCCGGAACGCCCCCATCCCGCTCGCGTTCCCGATCAACAACGCGCACCTGCCGGGCTGGGCGGCGCTGTACACGATCGCCTGGCCCGAGAACACGGTCGACGGCAGACGGGTCTACTTCATCGAAGAGAACAAGCCCCTGATCCGCTACCTGCGCAGGACGCCGGAGTCGCGCATCGCCAAGCTGCTCGTCTCGCCCGAGGAGGCGCGGAGGCGGGGCTGGCCCGGGAAGCTCGGAAAGCGACGGAAGCAGTGATGCGCTCGCCCCTCGGCATCCTTCTCGCCGGGCTCGCGATCCTGGGCGTCCTCTCCACCTGGTTCTCGGCGCGACAGGGCGTGCCGATCGACTTCTACCAGTTCTGGAGCGTTGCGCGGGCCGTGCGCGAGTCGCCCGTCGAGAACGTCTACGCTCCGACCACGCGACCGCAGCTCGCCCGCGCGGCCCGAGAACGCGCCCGACAGGACGCCTCCGCGAGCCGGCAACGAGCCGCGGCCTTCCGGGCCGAACGGATCGACGCCGTATCGACGCCGTTCCTCTACACGGTCTTCGCCGCCCTGCAGAGCGACGACTTCGACACCGACCTCGAGCGCTTTCGCCTCGCGGGAGCGCTCGCCTTCGGGCTCGCCCTGCTCTCCCTGTGCGGGGCCGCGGGATGCTCGGGGCGCGGAACGCTGGTCGCCGTCTGCCTGTTCACCTGGGGACTCCCGGCCATCCGCTTCGACCTGGCGGAAGGCAACGTCAATGCGATGCAGCTCGGGGCGCTGGCGGGATCCCTGGCGCTGCTGCGAACGCCCGGAGGAGCCTTCGAGCGAAGCCCCTGGCGACCGACGGCCGCGGGGATCGTCCTCGCGCTCGCGGTGGCCTTCAAGCCGAACCTGGCGCTCGCGGCGGCCCTCCTGGCCGCGGCCTGGCTGGCCTGGGGTCGCCGGCGAGACCTCGCCTTCGCAGCCGCCGGCGCCTCCGCAGGCGCCGTGCTGGCCTTCGGGACCTCGAGCGCGTTCTTCGGATCGAGCTCCGCGTGGAGCGACTGGTGGGTGGCCCTGCGCGACGCACCGACCACGATCGACCTGAGCGTCGGCCAGGGAAACTTCGGCGGGGGTCGGCTCCTCCTGGATGCGTCGGGTCTCGCGCCTCATCGCGGTGCTGCCCTCGGGCTCCTCGCCGCCGCCCTCGGGGTCGCGATTCTCCCCCTGCTTCGAGGCCGGAGAGCCGGCGCAGGACTCGCCGGAGAAGCCCTCGCGCGCTGCGAGCTCCGGGTCGTGGCCGTCGGCGCCCTGCTGCCGATGCTCGCGGGCGAGCTGGCCTGGCCCCACTACCTGGTCCTCGCGTTGCCCGCCGCCGTCTCGCTGCTCGGCGAGTGGAGCGCTGGGCGCCCGCACGAACGCGCCATGCTGGGGATCGCGATCCTCGGCATGGCATCGCCCGTGCTGCTCGCGGCGAGTGGCCTCGCGCTCCCCGCCCTGCAGTCCTGGATCTACTGGGCAGCCGTCGCGCTCCTCTTCGCGGCGCTGGTGCAAAGGCTCGAGGCGCGCTCGGCCGATGCAGGAACGGGTGCGACGGGCGATCGCGTGGCCGTTCCTTCGTCGAGCCCCTGAATCATCCGGATCGAGCACGGGTCGAGCCGTGCGGTACCTTCGCGCGTTCGAGGAGGACGTCGTCCTGAGCACCGGCGACCGGCAGGGTCCCGCCCCCGGGACCGCGACTCCGCCTACCGGCGACTCCGTGGCCGGCGAGCCCATGGACGTGCCGGGGCAGACACATCCGCGCATCGCGCTGCTCGTCTTCGACAGCCCCGACGCCGGGTCGCTGCGCAGCCTCCTGCGCGAGCTGCCCCCGAGCGCCACGCCGTGGATCGAGGAGCTGCTCGTGGTGAACCGGGAGCCCCGCGATCTCACGCGGGCCGCCGAGGCGGAGCTCGTGAAGGAGAGCCCCGTCGAGCTGCGCTTCCACCGCAACCCGCGGCAGTACGGCTATGGCTCGGCCCGCGAGGCTGCCTTCGAGTACGCGCTCGGTCGCGGCTTCGAGCACGTCGTGGTCATGCGGGGCGACGGAAGCCATCCGCCGGCGCTGGTCGACGAGCTCGTCCAGGCCGTGCTCGCGGACCCGGAGGCCGTCGTGATCGCCAGCCGCCCCGGTATCCCGCGCGACGGACGGGGAGGCCTGGGGGGCTGGGTGGACCGTCTCGAAGCCACCGCCGGCTCCCGACTCCACGAGCGCGCCCTGGGGATCGGGCTGCGCGACTACCAGTCGAGCTACCGCGTCTATCCCGTCGAGGCGCTGCGACACCTGCCCTTCCAGCTGAACGACGACGGTGAGGGCTTCGACACCGAGCTCCTCATCCAGCTCCGCGCGCTGGGCGCGCCGACCCGCGAGGTGGAGGCCGGCAGGAGCTGGCGCGAGTGGCGGCGGCCGGGCGGAGGACTGCGACGGCTGGCGCGAAGCCTCCTGGCGACGCTCGGGTATCGCCTGCATCAGCTCCACTTCACGCGACGCGGCCAGTACCTCATCGATCACGGCGTGCACTACACCCTCAAGCTGTCTCCCACCGGGTCCCACATGCAGATCGTCGATGCCATCCGGGACGAGAGCCGGGTACTCGACCTCGGCTGCTCCCAGGGGCTGCTGGCCCGCCCGCTGCTGGAGAAGAAGGTCGAGCTGACCGGCGTCGACGCCGCCGAGGCCCATGGCGTCGCGCGCGAGGTGGCGGCCTACTACCAGCGTGACCTCGACCTGCCCCTCGAGCTTCCGGTGGGGCGCGTCTTCGACTACGTGGTCGTCGCCGACGTGATCGAGCACGTCCGGAACCGCGAGCAGATGCTCCGCGGCGCGCGTCGCTACCTGAAGAAGGACGGACGCCTGATCATCTCGACGGGCAACCTGGCCCTGTGGTTCTACCGGCTCTCCCTGCTCGTGGGACGCTTCGAGTACGGACCCCGGGGCATCCTGGATCGGACCCACGTCCATCTCTATACCCGCGCGACCTTCCGGCGGGAGGTCGAGCGCGCCGGCTTCCACATCCTGGAGGAGCGCGTGACGAGCCTGCCCTTCGAGGTGGTCTTCGAGTCCACGGGCCGCAGCCGGCAGGTCCAGCGTCTGGCACGCGCCTATCACTGGCTCGCGAAGCTCTGGCCCGAGATGTTCGCCTACCAGATCATCCTCGAAGCCGAGATCGAGACCCTCGACGACGAGGCAGCCGAGCGGCCCGACCCCGACGCGCCGCCCGCTCCCGATCAGTAGAGGATGCGGTCGGTCATGCGCAGGGCCAGCGGAATCTTGTCCCAGCGCTTCTCGAGGTAGTCGTAGAGACGACGCAGGCGGTCGAGCTGGACGAGGTCGCGCTCGCTGGCGGTACCCGCCTCCCGCCGCGCGTGCAGCAGCGCGATTCGATCGCCGGCGGTCCAACGCAGCCCCGAGAGAACCGCGGCCCCTTCGGGCAGGACCAGGGTGTCCACCGCACGCAGGGCCGGCTCGAACTCACCGGTGCCCTCGTAGCGGTACTCCATCCCCCAGCCGATTCCCTGGAAGGCCCGGAAGCGGTGTCGCAGGTCGGGGACCCGCCGCGCCTGCTCGAAGGCCTGGGACAGGTCCCGTTCGTACTTCCGGTGCAGCAGCACCCCGCGCACCAGATGCCCGCGCAACCGATGCGCGACGGCGTCGTGGCCGAGCCGCTCCTCGACGGGGCGGACCGCCACGAGGGCACCGCCGGCGAGCGACGCCGTGAGTGCGACCGCGACTCCTGCTGCCGCCAGCGCGCGCGGGGCGCCGTCCGCCGCGAGGCCGCGCGCCGCGCTCACGGCGGCCGGAACGAGCATCAGGGTCGCCGGCGCCAGGAGCAGCCGGTAGCCGTGCCCGCCCTTCTCGGCCAGGAAGACGAAGCGCGAAGCGAGGTAGACCGCCAGGAAGATCCCCGCGTAGACCCAGAAGACGAGCTCCGCTCGGTGCGTCTGCAGCCGACCCGGGCCCGCGCGAAGCCCGTCGCGCCGGATGCCGCGCACGACCCGCACGATCGACGCGATCCAGGCGGCACCCAGCGGGAGCATCAGCCCGAGCTTCAGCCAGCGGGCCTGCCCGGAAGAGGCCGCCTCGCGGAAGGGAAGCGCGAGACCTTCGGGCAGGTCGCGAGCGAAGAAGAGCCAGAGCTTCTCGGGCAGCGCGACGGGCTCCCAGGCGTCGATGGGATCGCCCGCGCCGAAGAGCTCGACGACACGGACCACGCCCACGAAGTCGTGCTGGGCGTTGTAGAGCAGCCACGGGCCGAGGCCGAGCAGCGCTCCAGATGCGGCCGCTGCGAGCTCGGCGGGACGCGGCAGACGCGCGAGCAGCAGCCAGGTGATGCCACACGCCACCGCCGAGAGGCCGGAGGTGTAGCAGAACCAGGCGCCCAGCCCCGTGACGAAGCCGAAGGCGATCCAGCCCCCTGGCGACCGGAAGCGCCCCTCCACCAGACCGAGGAAGAGGATCAGCTGCGCCAGACTGAAGAGCGCGGACTCTCCGTGGCTGCCCATGACGATCAGCGCCGAGTGGGCGAGCAATGGCGGGCCCGCCACGTACGCGATGCCCGCCCACAGCGCCGCGCGCGACGAGAAGAAGAGGCGGCACAGCGCGTACAAGGCCACCAGGGTCGCGACCGCTCCGATCAACGCCGCGCACTTGAGCGCCAGGAGCGACTCCCCGAACACGGCGAAGAGTCCGGCGATCAGGAAGATGAGCACCAGGGAGCCGCCCTGGTAGGTGTCCGCCTGGTAGTCGACCCACGGCTGGATGGGCGCTTCGAGGATCTCCACCGCAGCGACCCAGCGATAGCCCTCCTCCCAGTAGACCGCGCTGTCGGGCCACACGAGGACCCAGGTGATCCGCGTCGAGACGAGCAGCACCGCGAGCAACCCGAGCTGGATCGCGTCCCGGGAGCGGGACTCGCGCGCGGCGTCAGCCATCCCCGCTCCGATCCCCACTTCCACTCCCGTCTCCCGGATCGCTCCCCGCGCCGACCCGTCCCTGCATGCGAGCGCGCCAGAAGGGCTTCGGGACGCCCAGCCTGAACTTCGCGCTCTCGCCCACGGGCGCGTAGCGCGCCTCCGCCCAGGCGGCGACCCGGGGCGCCACGACCTCCAGCGCCCGACTGGGCATGTCGTCGAAGTGCTTCACGGGCCACAGCACGGCGGCGGGGGGCTGCATCTCGAGCAGGGTGATGAAGCGCAGCTCCTCGCCGGGATCCACGAAGGTCCCTTCCATCACGATGTCGGCCACACCGGGGCCGGGTCGGCCGGAGATCGCGTGGAACATGGGAGAGGCCGTCAGGTCGAGCAGGATCTCGCCCTTCTCGGTGTGCTCCTCGAGCAGGGCCACACTCGAGGTGACCTTCCCCGGCAGGCCGGTTCGCTCGAAGCGATGGGGGCGGGGATAGAGATCGGCGCCCGAGAAGAGCACCCAGACGAGGAACACCGACGCGGCCGCGGTGGCCGGCAGCCAGGCGCCCGCTCCGGGGCGGAACGAGCGCAGCCGCTCCACCACCAGACCCGTCCCGTGGCCGATCAGCAGGCAGACAGGTGGCAGGGTGGTGTCCATGTGGGCCTCGTCGGCCCGACCGAAGGAGCGCACGAAGAAGATCCCACCCCAGACCACGACGGCGAGCAGCAGGGCGTGCTCGAAGGGTCGACGACTCGCGAGCGCCCGCCCCCACGCGACCGCGAGAGCGACCGCATAGGCGGCGTAGAGCGCCAGGAAGACGCGCAGCACCACCGGGTGCCACAGCTCCTCGGCCACGGTCTCGCGCGTCCACTCGCTCGGCCAGCCGAGCGCCGGCATCGGCAGGGGCTGCAGCATCTCGACGGGGCGCACGATGACCTCGAAGAAGAGCCGGTCCAGGCCGATCTGCACGCCGAACCAGAGCAGTGCGGGCGAGACCACCAGGAGCAGGCCGACGGAGTAGGCGAGCCAGTCGCGCACCCAGCTCTGCCAGGCACGCGAGCTCGCCAGCACCGCGACGGCGATCGCGCAGGCGACGGCGAGCGCCGGAGTCACCCGGAAGAAGAGGCAGACGCCCCCCACCATTCCCGCGAGCAGAGTGAAACGGGAGTCTCCGGTCTCGAGGCGCCGGGCGAAGAGCAGCAGGACGACCACGGCGAAGACCATGTACCGGTAGCCGTAGAGCAGGTGCATCATGTGCGAGCGGGGGGCCGCCACGGCCAGGAGCAGCGCACCCAGGAAGGCCCAGGTGGGCGGCGACAGCTTGCGTCCGAGCTCGTAGAGCGCCGCGCACAACGCGATCGCGAAGCCGGCGTAGATGAGTCGCGGGATCAGGACACCCTGCGGATCGAGCTCGTGTCCGATCCACGCCGGAAGCGCGTGCCCCGGCGGAAAGACCCAGGCGATCTCGTCGTAGAGGTCGCGCCCCATCCCGAGCTGCATGCCGGCATAGAGCGCCCAGCCTTCGTCGAGCAGGTTGCTGCCCTTCCACAGGAAGAGAGACTCCCAGAAGGCGCTCAGCGCGACGACGGCCGGCAGCTGCCATCGTCGCGGGTCCGCGCCAGGCGCAGGGGCGGGCGTCAAGGCACCTGCTCCGTCCGGGGCTCCGATTCCATCGCCGGGATCATGCCGCGAAGCGCGCCGGCGCGCAGACGGGCGTCGAGGACCCGAGCCACAGTGGAGCGCAGGGGCCGCGCAGCGGCGGGCGCCAGGGCCCGGAGGCCGCTCGGGATTCGCGGGCACGTGCGACGCGCCGGCAGGCCCCGTCGCGTTTGACGGCCGGCCCACACGGGCCATAGAATGGATCGGCTGCGCTCCCCTGCCGTGCTCTCGGAGGCCCCTCCCCTTGTCGTCGACGATCCTGGACCACGTCCGGCTCCGTGAAATCGCGAAGCTGCGCCGCGACGAGTTCGCACGCGCCGAGCCCTACCGGCACACGGTGATCGACGACTTCCTGCCGAGCGACATCGCCGAAAAGGTCCGCAGCGAGTTCGACCGCAGCGAGTCGGGCTGGGCCCACTACTACCACTACAACCAGCGCAAGCTCGCGATCACCGAGCTCGAGCAGATGGGGCCGGTCACCCAGGCGGTGGTCAACGAGCTGCAGTCTCCCGCCTTCCTGCGCTTCCTGGAAGGCCTCACGGGACTCGAGGAGCTCCTCGCCGACCCGCACCTCGACGGTGCGGGAATGCACCAGACTCTTCCCGGGGGCCACCTCAACATCCACACCGACTTCCTCGCGCACCCCCTCCAGAAGACCTGGAGCCGCGAGATCAACGTGATCATCTACTTCAACCACGGCTTCCGGGACGAGTGGAACGGCAACCTGGAGATGTGGGATCGCGGCATGACCCGCGCCGTCCAGTCGGTGCTGCCGAGCTTCAATCGCTGCGTCGTCTTCTGCACCTCGCGGGACTCGCTTCACGGGCATCCGCGACCTCTCGCCTGCCCGGAGGGGGACAGCCGCAAATCCCTGGCCCTCTACTACTTCCGCGAGCGCCCGGCCCAGCCGGAGCTGCAGCCCACCGCCTACCACGCGCGTCCCGAGGACTCGATCGCCAAGCGTCTGCTGATGCGTGCGGACACCGGTCTGATCCGCCTCTACTCGATGCTGCGCCGCTACGTGGGCGTGCGGGACAGCCTCGTGAGTCGACTGCTCCGCTACTTCTGAGGCACGCGCGCTCGAGGGAGGCTGGAATCCAAGGCCCCTTCGAAGCCATCGGGCGGCAGCTGGCCCCGCGGTCCCATCAGGTAGCGGTCGGATCGGCCCTTCGGTCCCCAGCGCTGGTAGTGCTCCTGCACCCATGCCACGAGCTCCGGCGCGGTCAGCTGAACGGCCTTGTGCAGGTCGTTGTCGAAGGGCTTCCGGGGCCAGATCACCATCGCCGGAGGATCCGCCCGGACCCGGTCGAAGTGCTCGAGCCGCTCGGCCTCGTCGAGGAAGGTCCCCGGCATGACGATGTCGAGCGCGCCGTAGCCGCGTCGTCCTGCGAGGAACGCGTATCCCGGAGAGGCCGAGAGGTCGAGGATGCGCGCATCCGGATCGGTGAGCCGCAGCCGCCGCACGATTTCGTTGACGAGCTCCGACTGCCTCGGGTTGTGGACCTCGATGCGGCCGTCGAGCGCCTCGATGGCATGCCCGCCTCGCCTGGAGACCGGGAGCCAGAGATCGGTCCCGAGCAACAGGACCCAGAGGGCGACGAGAGCGAGTGCGACCGCCCAGCTCCATCCGCCGGACAGACGGAGCGCGGCCGCCCCCGACCCGAAGCGCCGCGAAAGGCGCTCCCAGCCCAGCCAGGCGGCGTGCACCACGAGCAGGCAGGCCGGCGGGATGATCGAGTCGAGATGCGGCTCGTCCGACCGCGTCAGGGAGCGCACGCAGAAGACGGCTCCGAAGGTCCACAGCGCGAGCAGCACGCCGTGCGGGAAGGACTCCCGGCGGCGAAGGGCGCGCCACCCTGTCACCGCCAGGCCTGCCCCGTAGGCGAGGTAGAGCGCCCAGATCAGCCGGAACTGCAGGGCCACGAACTGCAGGCGCAGGCGCACCCGCGTGGGCTCGTCGGGCC
>JANQSB010000713.1 GCA_028284295.1 Myxococcota bacterium
ACACCGCCAGCGCCTCGAAGATCCTCTTTCCCTCCCTGCGCATCGGTTGGCTCGTCGCGCCTCCCGGCCTCGTCACACCGTTGCTCTCCGCCAAGGCCATCTCCGACACCGGCACCGCCACGCTCGAGCAGCTGGCCCTGGCGAGCTTCATCGAAGACGGCGGTCTCGAGCGGCACGTCCGCCGGATGCGGGTCCGCAACGGCGCCCGCCGGGCGGCGCTGCTCGAGGCGATCGAGCAGGGACTCGGCGATGCGGCTCGCGTCCGGGGCACCGACGCCGGCATCCACCTGCTGCTCGAAATTCCCGAGCTGCCGGCCTCTCGCAGCGCCGAGCTGCGACGGCGCTGCGAGCGGGTCGGGGTGGGCCTGTACCCCGCGGCGCCCTACTACCTGAGCCCTCCCGCCGCGATCTCTCTGGTGGTCGGCTATGCGGCGCTCGACGAGACGCGGATTCGCGAGGGCTTCGCGCGTGCTGCCTCCGTCGTGCGATCGATGCTCTCGGAGTCAGCCGCGTAGCCGGGACACTCCGACGCGAGCCAGGGCTTCGAGCCCGCGCGCGAGATCGTCGACGAGCAGGAAGTCCGCTCCCGCAGCGAGCTCGCCGCAGAGCGACTGGACGCTCGCATCGGGCGCCGCCAGGAAGTTGACACGCAGTCCCGAGGCGTGGGCGCGGGCCGCCAGCTCCGGCTCGAGGGGTCCGCGCAGATGGTGGAACTGGATGAAGTCGGCCCCCTCCCGGAGCGCGTGCTCGAGATACTCGACCCGAGTGCGCTTGCGGACCAGATTGCATACCAGCAGCCCCGGACACGCCTGCTTCGCCTCGCGGCAGGCCCGGTTGCCTCCGGCCACGAAGGCCTGGTGGAGCCGCCCGGCCTCGGCGATCTCGCGTGCGACGGCGGCCCCCGACCGCTCGCCCTCCTTGATCTGGACGTTGATCCAGAGATCCTCGGGCAGGATCTGCAGAACCTCCTGCAGGGTGGGAACGGGCTCGGGTCCGCGGCCTCCGCCGGACGCGTCGAGCTCGCGGATCTGCGCCAGGGTGAGATCGCCGACCCGCCCCGACCCGTCCGTGGTGCGGTCCACCGTCGCATCGTGCATGACCACGATCGCGCCGTCGGCCGACTGCCGCACGTCCAGCTCGACCTGGTGGACGCCCAGGCGGGAAGCCCGCGCGAACGCCGCGAGCGTGTTCTCCGGATGCCCGGCAGCGCCGCCCCGGTGCGCAGCCACGCCACGCGGAGGCAGCCCGGCGCGTCGCGCGCGCAGCTCGTCGGCAGTGGGCACGCGTCGAGTCTACCGCCACCCGGTTTGCTCGGGAGCCGCCGGCCGCGGCATGCTAGACCCATGCGTCCCGCAGGCCCCCCCCACCCGATCCGGTCCGCGGCTCCGCTGCCGGATCCGGTTGCGGTCGAGCGCGCCGCCCGGGATCCCGGCTCCGGTCCCCGCATCGTGTTCTTGAGCGGCGGGAGCGCGTTGCGCGACCTGAGCCGCGTGCTGCCCCGCTACACCCGGAACTCGGTCCACCTGATCACGCCCTTCGACTCCGGCGGCAGCTCGGCGAGGCTGCGCGAGGCCTTCGGGATGCTCGCGATCGGCGACCTGCGAAACCGCCTGCTGGCGCTGGCGGACGACTCCGCAGGTGCCGTTCGCCGAGCGCTGCAGTTCCGCCTCGAACGAGACGCCAGCAGGGGCGAGTTGCTCGCGCGCCTGCGAAGCCTGACGTCCGGGACCGATCCACTCCTCGAAGACGTCCCCGATCCCGCCCGCAAGGAGCTCTCGCGACTCTTCGGAGCCTTCCTCGAACGCATGCCCGACGACTTCGACCTGCGCGACGCCAGCCTCGGCAACCTGGTTCTGGCCGAACGCTTTCTCGAGACGGGCCGGCTGGCAGACGCCGTCGCGGAGGTGGCACGACTCGTCGGCGCCCGAGGGCGGGTCCTTCCGACGACGGAGGCCAACCTGCACCTGCGCGCGAGGCTGGCAGACGGAAGCGAGGTGGTCGGGCAGCACCGGCTGACCGGGAAGGAGAGCCCTCCCCTGCAATCCCCGATCGAGGAGCTCGACCTGGTGTCGATCGACGCCGGGACCGGCCGCGTCCGACCCGCCCAGGCCGCCGCGTCGCCGGAAGCCCTTCGCGAGATCGAGCGCGCGGACCTGCTCTGCTTCCCCATGGGCAGCTTCTACTCCAGCCTCCTCTGCAACACCCTGGCCACCGGGGTCGGGCGTTCGGTCGCCCGCGCGCGCTGCCCGAAGCTCTACGTTCCGAGCACCGGGCGCGACCCCGAGCTGGTGAGCACGGACATCGGGCGGGCGGCGGGGCTGCTGGTCGCCGCGCTGCAGCGCGACGCGCCCGGCGTCGCCCCCACGCGGCTGCTGGATACCGTCCTCCTCGACGAGCAGCCAGAGGTCTACGGCATCACTCCGGACGAGTCCGCGATCACCCGCCTCGGCATCGAACGCCGCCACTGCCAGCTCGTGACTCCGGGCGAGCACCCCCACGTCGATGCGGACCGCCTCGCCCGGACCCTGGTATCCCTTGCCCTCCCACCCCCCACGACGGAGCCCGAATGAGCGAAGACGAGCAACCTGTCCTCCAGGCCCACTGGGATTCCACCAAGCTCACGAACAGCGAGATGTGGGATCAGAAGCGGCGCCTGGCCGACGCGATGCGACTGGTCATTGAGCGCCTGGTCCCGAGCAACGCACCGGTCGAGGAGCTGCGCGCCGCTGCCGCCGGCCTGGAGCGCTACGCCGAGGCCCTGCGGGCGCATCCGCGCCTGCTGCGCGGCTTCGGCCACGCCGAGTCCGCGAACGCAGGAGACGTCGGCGCCTTCTTCGACCAGAGCCCGCTGATCGGCCTCGCCAACCCGCTGGCACCGCCCATCACCATCGCCCGGACCGGCGAGCGCACCGCGGCCGCCAGCGTGCGCTTCGGATCCGCCTACGAAGGGCCCCCGGGATGTGTCCACGGCGGCTTCGTCGCCGCTGCCTTCGACGAGGTCCTCGGGTACGCGCAGTCGCTCTCCGGGGCGCCGGGAATGACGGGCACCCTCACCGTCCGCTACCGGCGGCCCACGCCGCTGCACCAGGAGCTGCGCTTCGAAGCCGAGTTCGTCCGCGTCGAGGGCCGCAAGATCTTCTGCGAGGGAAGCTGCCGGGCGGACGGCGAGCTCACTGCCGAGGCCGAGGGCATCTTCGTGTCCGCGCGACCCGGCAGCATGGAGAGCCTGCTTCGGAGACGCGAGGCCTGGGAGCAGGAGCACCTCGGGTCCGAATGACCCTCAGCCGATGATGCACTCCGGCGGCGCCGACAGGATCCAGGGGATCTCGGAGCGGTCGACGAAGCGCTCCTCGTCGGCCGGCACGGTCGCGAGGTAGCGCGGCTCGCGGGTCATCGCCCGGAAGGATTCGAGGGACTCGTACCACTGCTCCGCGAGCCCGTCCCAGCCCGTCCGGTCCCGATCGTCGTCGGGATCGATGCGGGGATTCTGGTGATAGGCGACGATGTGACGACGGATCTCGGGGGTGTCGCGAAACAAGGACGCGTGGGCGCTGCCCCAGTGGCCTCCGAAGTCGGCGGGCGTCGTCCCCTCCCGCCGCCGCAGCAGCGCCAGCAGCTTCACCCCCGCCCGTGCCCGGTCTTCCTCGATCACGACCTGCTCGGGCTCGGTGAAGAAGACGACCAGCGAGCTGCGGTCGAGGAAGCGCTGCTCGTCGGGAGCGATCCGCTCGGCGTAGAGCGGATCGCGCACGAAGTCCCGGAAGCGGTCCATCGACTCCAGCCACTGGATCGTGACCCCGTCGAAGCCGGGGGCGTCCGCGGCATCCCGCTCCCGATCCTCGGGCAGGCGGTGGTTCTGCTCGTAGCGGACGATGTGCCGAGCGAGCTCCGGGGTTCCGGCGATCAGGGGACCGTGTTCCTCCAGCCAGTGATGGTGGAAGTCGTCGATCGACAGGCCGGGCTTGCGCCGCAGGAAGCAGACCAGCTTGATCAAGAGAGCACCCCGCTAGTTCTCGAGGGCCCGGCTCACGATCTCGAACACGTCGTTGGAGATCGGCTTCCGGGCTGCGATCCGCTCCAGCTCCGCACGCATGAGCGCGCGTCGCTCCGGGTCGTAGCGGCGCCAGGAGTTGAAGCTCGAAGCCATCCGCGCCGCGACCTGGGGATTCGAATCGAGGGCGATCACCATGTCGGCCAGGAAGCGGTACCCGACGCCGTCGGCCTGGTGGAAGCGCACGGGATTCCCGGCACAGAAGCTGCCCAGCAGGGAGCGGACGCGGTTCGGGTTCTCGAGACGGAAGTCCGCATGCTGCGACAGTGCGACGACGCGGGCCGCCGTGTCCTCGCGCCTCGACAGGGCCTGGACGGCGAACCACTTGTCGAGGACCAGCGGATCGGACTTCCAGCGCGCGTAGAAGTGCGCGAGGGACTCCTCGCTCTCGGGCCCTTCGCGGTCGGCCAGCAGCGAGAGCGCCGCCTGGGAGTCCGTCATGTTGTCGGCCTCGCGGTACTGCCGGAGCAGGCGCTCGGTCGCTCGTCCGCCGTCCTCGGCGGCGAGGTCGGCCGAGAGGTAGGCGAGCGCCGTGTTGCGCAGCCGCCGACGGCCGATGGACTCCTGGTCGACGCGATAGCTGCCGTCGGGTGCCAGGGACTCGTAGAGGGACTCGAGGGTGTCGCGGTGGGCGTCCGCGAGCTGGCGGCGCATCCGCTCCCGCGCGGCGTGCAGGGCGTCCACCGGAATCACCTCGAGGTCCTGTCCCAGCACGGTCTCCGAGGGAAGCTGGAGCGCCAGCGACCGGAGCGAGCCGTCGAGCTCCGGATCCTCGAGGATGCGTCCGAAGGCCCGGGAGAAGGCGTCGTCCAGCACCGGCTGGCCGCCTCCCTCGATCGCCCGGGCGGACTCGATCAGCAGACTCTGGGCGAGCTGCTGTCCGGCCTCCCAGCGGTTGAACGCGTCGGAGTCGTGCGCCATCGCGAAGGCGAGCTCTTCGGGGTCGCGCTCCATCCGCAGCCGGACCGGCGCCGAGAAGCCGCGGAGCACCGACGGGACGGGCGGCTCCGGGACGTCTTCGAAGGTGAAGCGCCGCTCGGCCTCCACCAGCTCGAGCACCCGCTCCGGTCGGGCGCGACCGGGCTCCTCGCCGACGAGACGGAGGGGCAGATCGCGACCGTCGCGCCCCAGCAGGCCCACCCGCACGGGCAGGTGCAGCGGCTCCCATTCCGGCGCCTCCGTCTCGCCGTGTCGCTCGGGCTCGGACTGCCGCAACACCAGGGAGTAGCTCTGCGCCTCGGCGTCGTACTCGCCGCGCACGTGAAGGATCGGCGTACCGGACTGGCGGTACCAGGCCTCGAAGAGATCCAGGTCGAAGTCGTTGGCATCCGCCATGGCGGCGCGGAAGTCGTCGCAGGTCACCGCCTGCCCGTCGTGCCGTTCGAAGTACAGATCGAGCCCGCGCCGGAAGCCGTCGCTTCCCAGCAGGGTGTCGATCATGCGGATCACCTCGGCGCCCTTCTCGTAGACGGTCGCCGTATAGAAGTTGTCCATCGAGATGTACGACTCGGGCCGGATCGGGTGGGACATCGGACCCGCGTCCTCCGGGAACTGGGCGAAGCGCAGGCGCTTGACGTCCGCGATCCGGCAGACCGCTCGCGAGCCCAGGTCCGAGGAGAACTCCTGGTCACGGAACACCGTCAGCCCCTCCTTGAGGGTGAGCTGGAACCAGTCCCGACAGGTGACCCGGTTGCCCGTCCAGTTGTGGAAGTACTCGTGGGCGATCACGCTCTCGATCGCCTCGTACTCGTCGTCGGTGGCGGTCTCGGGTCGGGCCAGCACGTACTTCGAGTTGAAGACGTTGAGGCCCTTGTTCTCCATGGCGCCCATGTTGAAGTCGTTCACCGCGACGATCATGTAGACGTCGAGGTCGTACTCGAGCCCGAAGCGCTGCTCGTCCCAGGCCATGGCCTTCTGGAGCGAACGAAGGGCATGCTCGCAGCGGTCGAGATTCTCGGGCTCCACCCAGATCTCGAGCCGGACGTCCCGACCGGTGGCCGTCTCGAAGGAGCCCGCGTGACAGCGGAGATCACCCGCCACCAGGGCGAACAGGTAGCTGGGCTTGCGATACGGGTCCTCCCAGCGCACCCGGTGACGGCCCTCTCCCAGGTCGCGCGACTCGACGCGGTTGCCGTTCGACAGGAGGACCGGGTAGCGATCCCGATCCGCGTCGATGGTGGTCGAGAAGAGCGCCATCACGTCCGGCCGGTCCAGGAACCAGGTGATGCGGCGGAAGCCCATGGCCTCGCACTGCGTGCAGAAGAGACCGCCGCTTCGATACAAGCCGGACAGCGCCTTGTTGTCCTGCGGTCGGATCGTCACCTCGGTCTCGAGCTCGAAGCGCGCGGGAACGCGTTCGATGGTGAGGGTCTCGTCCGTGACGTGG
>JANQSB010000716.1 GCA_028284295.1 Myxococcota bacterium
CGCTGCGACGTAGACGGGGCGCCGGCCCCGCGCCCGCGCCTCCCTGCAGACCGCCTTGGCGAGATGGGTCTTGCCCAGCCCGGGGGCGCCGAACAGGTAGAGCTGATCGAGGTGGGGGTCTTCGTCGCGGAGCAGCGCGAGCGACGCCTCGCGAGCGAGGGCGTTGCAGCGGCCGACCACGAAGCTGTCGAAGGTATGGAGGGGGCGCAGCAGGGGTCGCTGGCGGGGAGACCGGGCTGCGGCCGGCCGCATCTCGATCACGCGGCCGTTGCGCGGACCTCCTTCGGGAGTGTCCGGGATCGCGACTCCCAGGGGGCGCGGGCTCGCGACCGGTGCGTCTGGCTCGGCGACGGGTGCTGGGGCGGACGCCGTGGCCGGCTCGACACTCGCCCGGACGCGGCGGGGAGACGGCGCGCTTCGCTCGGCGACGACGATCTCGACCTCGACCTTGCGGCCCAGCTCTGCGTCGAGAGCCGAGCAGAGCTTCTTGCGGTACTGATCGCGAACGCGGTCTCGATGGAACGGGGTGGGGCAGGAGATCCGGACGCTCTCTCCCGCGGACTCTGCCGCGAGATTCTCGATGAATGCGTCACAGATGTAGGGAGGCAGTTCGGATCGCAGACGGCGCACCACGCCGCCCCAGACCTCGGGGGTAAAGGTCATTCGATCTCTCGTTGGTTACGAGCGGGGTTATAGGAGCTGTCTTGTTTGGGGTCGCGCCGGGTGTTGCGGGGTACTGCCTGGGGTCTTGCCTGGGGTCTTGTCTGGGGTGTTGCGTGGGTCTCGCGGGATTTCGAACGATGAAGCGGGGTTCGCAGAACTTCAACTGGTTCGACATCTCGTTGAAGCCGGCACAGTTAACCACGCGGACCGTTTCTTCGCAAAGCCAATCTGCGCCGATCGCGACGCTCGTACGCGCGCGAAGCGCGAACGCGAAGACGAACGAAGTCGCTCGCTTCAACAGTCGTTTGCATCTTCGATCGCGCTTGCAATCCGCGCAGTTCGAATCGAAACATGAAGCGACTACGTGCGCCGCCGTTCGGTGTCGGCGCATCGAACGGGGCTCGTCCGGGAACTCGAGATCGCTTCGAATTCCTCGAATTTCCTCGAATTCGCTCGACTGCGCGACCCGCCGCGCGCTGCGCCCGCTCAGTGGATGCTGTCGCTACCCGAAGGTCCCGCGCTCGCTTGCGCGGCAAGGCGGAACTCCATCAATGCGACGAGCTGCTCCGCGCGCGTGAGAACGCTGTTCGCCTCGATCAACTGCTGCTTCTCGAGGGTCTCGAAGTCGAGCGATTGGCAGAACGCGTTCACGAAGGTCGCATCGTCGAGCTTCTCGAAGTTCGATGCGTTGAACTGTCCCGCACGGTCGGGCGCCACCCGGCGCATCATCTCGAGAACGCGGTCGCGCAGCTTCGGCATCGCGCCGGCCGCCGCCTCCGGCTCGCTCTCCTCCAGGAGATCGACCTCCGCGAGCCGATACAGGCGGCTCCCGTCCCGGGGGATCTCGTCGCGGATGCGGAAGCGGGTGCTTCCCTGGAGGACGATGTGGTAGGTGCCGTCTTCGTTCTCGTCGGCGTGACCGATCTCGCCCAGGCAGCCGATCTCGAAGACCGGCGGATCGCCGCTCATCTCGGGACGGCCCTGGGGCTGCACGACGACCATCCCGATCCGGCCATCGGACTCGAGGGCAGCGGCTGTCATCTGCCGGTAGCGCGGCTCGAAGATGTAGAGCGGCACCTGCACCTTGGGGAACAGCACCACGTTGTCGAGCGGGAAGAGGGGGATCGCCGGAGACATCCGGTACATCCTAGCCGGCGTGTCGTTCGCTACCGATCCGCCCGTGTCTGCTTGACGCGCGGGCCCGGGCACGGGACCCTGAGCTTCCGATGGATCGCCGCACCCGCCGGGAGCTCCTCGGCCGACTCGAGGCCGACGCCCGTCGGATCAGCGCACGGTTCGGTCTGCGCTATCGCTCTCTCGAGGCCGAGCGGTCCAACGTCAAGAGCCGCTACGGCATCTGCTACGACGACGGCACCATCAAGATCCGTCTGAACCACGCGGTCACGGGGGAGCCGCTCAAGTACTCGAGCCTCGTGAACACCCTGTGTCACGAGCTCGCCCACCTGAGGCACTTCGACCACGGACCGCGCTTCAAGGCCTTCTACCTGCAGCTCCTGGAATGGGCGCGACAGCAGGGGATCTACAGGCCGCGGAGCGGCGGTCGCAGCACGCCGGCAGAAGCAGATGGCCGGGCACTGCCCGTCGAGGCCGTCGTCCTGCCCAAGGCACCCGTCCAGCTGGACCTGTTCGGCTGACCGAGCCCGATCTGCGGTGCCGGGGTGTGCGGTGCCCGGGTGCTGGGTGCTGGGTCCCGGGTGCTAGGAGCTCGACGCCTCGTCGTACTCCTCGAGCGTGTTCGGGCCCTCGAGGACCCGGGCCTGGATGTCGTCGCAGGCGACGCTCTTGTCGAGGATTTCCTTGACGAGCCCCTCGACGGTCAGCTCGTCGTACTCGGCCATCGCGTCTTCCAGCGCGCTTCCCGAGACCTTGAACTCGACCTCGAGCTTGATCTTCACGTCCATGGGGTCTCCGTACTCCCTGGCGACTTCATTCGTCGCGACCGCACCAGCGGGCCCCGGGTGCCAGGAGGCTCTTCCGTCTGGTGCGACCTTGATGAGATGCTGCGGGGGTCGCCCTGGTGCCCTCTGATCGGCTTCTGGTGCCGTGTTGCCGTCCGCACGCTTCGCGGCTGCCGCGGTGGGGACCCCGATCGGGGAACGGGGGCTGCGAAGTCGTGTAACTACCCGGATTCAATGAAAAAAATGACTTGGCGGATGAGGATACAACAGCACCCACGGGAAGGCTACGGAGCCGGGCGGAATTTCTCGCGGTCTTTCGGTTGCTTACGTGGCTGGCTGCCGGGGTCGGGCATGGACCACGACGAGCCCGATGACCCCCAGGCCGACCAGCCCGTAGAGCGTGCGCGACCGCTGGTGGAGCTCGGAGAAGCGGCGGGCGGCCTGCTCCTGTAGCTCCGGCCCGAACGAGAGCGGCTGCACCTCGTTGATCTCGGGGGTGATCGCATACTCCGAGTACGCGCAGAAGGCCGCCAGGGTCACGGGCAGCACGATCGCCAGCCATCCGCGGCGCTGGACGGTGGCGATTCCCGCGAGGGTGAGTCCGGCGAAGATTCCGTAGTTGTGCAGGGTTGCGAGCACCGGTCCCACGAGATCGCCCGCCAGGCCCTGGGTGTGCAGGACCTGGAAGGCCGTGGGGGCCACCTCGAAGGCGAACAGCGACCAGGAGCCCAGCCAGCCCCCGAGGATCAGCCAGGTGGCCACCGCCAGGGTCCAGTCGCGCGCCCGGCCGATGCTCACCGGGGGGTCTCCGCAACGAGGGGGTTCAGGGACGCGCAGGGAAATTGCGCCCGAGAGGCAAGAAATCCCTCAAGCCGGTCGACGGGCTGCCGAAACGTCAATCGTCGCAATCGATCATTTCGGAGCCATTCCGGGGGGGGAGGCTCCGATGAGAAGCCCCGGGGACGGATGTCCTCGGGGCTTCTTTGTGCTGCGGGCGGCGATGGCACGGCATCTCCGCGGCCTTCTCGCTCTGGCCGCCTCGACGTACGGGAGTACGTCTTCGGCGTCCGCCGCTCCGAGGTCCGCGGATCTGCCGCACCCTCACCACCCTCGCGGGTTCGGGTCGGGCCGTCGTCCCGCTCGCTGTCGCTCACGGTTGCTGGAGTGGCTCCAGGGTTTCGGGGTCGAGCTGGGTGCGCTGGAGCTGCTTGGCCTTCTCGGGCTCGGCGACGTCGCTGTGGCACGCGGCCTTGGCGTCCTCGGCCTGCATCGACTCCTTCGTCTTGCTGGCCAGGCGGTGCAGCTCCGCGGGGGAGAGGACTCCTCGCTTCTGCAGGATCTCCTTCTGCTCGTCGCTGAGGGCGGCCGAGACCCGAGGCTTGTCCCAGGCGTAGCCCTCGTCCTTGCCGGACGCGAAGACCTGGATCTCCTTGCTGATGCGGACCGCACACCAGTCGTGGCCGCACATGGCACAGAAGTCGGTGTCCACGTCGAGGTCTTCGTCGTGGAAGGCGCGCGCGGTGTCGCTGTCGAAGGCGAGATCGAAGTGACGCTCCCAGTTCAAGGCCGCCCGAGCCTTCGTGAGCTCGTCGTCCCAGTCCCGCGCACCGGGAATGCCGAGGGCCACGTCGGCCGCGTGGGCCGCGATCTTGTAGGCGATGCAGCCCTGCTTGACGTCGTCGCGCTTGGGCAGGCCCAGGTGCTCCTTCGGCGTCACGTAGCAGAGCATGCTGGCGCCGTGGTAGGCGGCCGCGGTGGCACCGATGCAGCTCGTGATGTGGTCGTAGCCCGGGAAGACGTCGGTCACCAGCGGGCCCAGCACGTAGAAGGGGGCGCCGTGGCACAGCCTCCGCTGCAGCTTCATGTTGTACTCGATCTGATCGAAGGGGACGTGACCCGGGCCCTCGACCATCACCTGCACCCCGTGTCGCCAGGCGCGCTCGGTGAGCTCACCGAGCGCCTCCAGCTCGCCCAGCTGAGCGGCGTCGGTCGCGTCGGCCAGCCCACCGGGGCGCAGCCCGTCGCCGATCGAGAACGACACGTCGTAGCACCGCATCACCTCGCAGATCGAGTCCCAGCACTCCGCCATCAGGTTCTCGCGGTCGTGGTGGAGCATCCACTTGGCGAGCAGCGACCCACCCCGGCTGACGATCCCGATGAGCCGGTCCTTCACCAGCGGCAGGTGTCGCCGCTGGAGGCCCGCGTGGATGGTGAAGTAGTCGACGCCCTGGCGGGCCTGGTGCACGAGGGT
Organism: Myxococcota bacterium; assembly: GCA_028284295.1. Lineage (GTDB taxonomy): Bacteria > Myxococcota_A > UBA9160 > UBA9160 > UBA4427 > JAJDAN01. Next base: position 4,834 of record JANQSB010000716.1, read on the forward strand.
CTCGAGCACGGTCGCCTCGTCCAGGTCCTCGATCTGCCGCCCGATGATCATCGAGTAGATCGGCACCGTGCCGACGGGCAGGGTCGAGTGCTTGATGATCGCGTCGCGGGTGGCGTCGAGATCGCCGCCCGTGGACAGGTCCATGACGGTGTCGCCGCCCCAGCGCTTCGCCCACTCGAGCTTCTCGACCTCTTCGCCGATTCCGCTCGCCACGGGCGATGCGCCCATGTTGGCGTTGATCTTGGTGACGCTGGCGCGGCCGATGGCCATCGGGTCCAGACAGCCGTCCAGATGGATCTTGTTGGCGGGGATGATCAGGCGACCGGCCGCGACCTCGTCCCGCACCTGCTCGGGGGTCAGGTGCGGCTCGCGCTCCGCCACCCGACGCATCTCCGGGGTGACGGTTCCGAGTCGGGCATGCTCGAGCTGGGTGATGGGAACGAAGCCCGCGGGCGGGGTCCAGCGGCCCTCGACGAGGCGCCAGTCCTCGGGCATGAAGTCCCACGCCGTCTTGTCCGAGGGGGCCGGCATGCCCGGTGTGTCGGGCGACGAGAAGCTGCGCGGGCCGCCGATCTCGGGGGGATTCGCGAAGCTGCCGGGATTGGTTCCCAGCGACTGTCTCGAGGGGTCGTGGCCGCCGGCCGGCGGCGAGGTGGATCGGGGTCCGGACATGACGTCGCTCCTGTACTCGCGCCCCGGACGGGTGCCGGGGTGTCGATGAAACGGAGCGCCGCAGGCGGATCGATTCGCGAGGGCCTTCCCTACGTTCACCTGTCGACTGCAGCGCGCTGCAGTCCGGCCGAAATCAGGTTCAAAGGGTTTGATCTCAGGCTGGCGACTCGCCACACACCGTCGTGCAGCGGAGTACCGGCCACCCCCAGGCTCTCCGTGTTTTCGGGGACCCTATCACGCGGGTCGAACCCGGACAACGAAGGGCAGCGCCGCGAGCCGACGCGCTACGCTGCCGCCCGTGTCGAAGCACGCTCTCCTGATGATCGCTCTCCTGACCGCGACGCTCGCCTGCGATCGCAACACCGAGACCTACAGTGGGGGCGAGGAACCCCGCACTCCGGACCTCGCGCGCATCTTCCCCGAGTCCGAGGGCGGAGCTTCCGGTGGTGCTGCCCCGATGCCGGGAGCGACGCAACGCGGCAATGTGCCGCCCGCGGGACCCGGGCCCATGGCGGGCCAGCGCGGGGCGCCGCCGGTCGCCGCTGCAGCGACGTCGGCGGCGACGATCCAG
>JANQSB010000717.1 GCA_028284295.1 Myxococcota bacterium
AGCTGCTCGACGCCTACGGGGTGGCGGACAGCGTGCAGTTCGACGCCTCCACGGTCCGGGGCCTGGCCTACTACACGGGCATCGTCTTCGAGGCCTTCGACACCGAGGGCGTGCTCCGGTCGATCTGCGGCGGAGGCCGCTACGACCGGCTGCTCGAGACCCTCGGCGGCCCGGCGCTGCCCGCAGCGGGCTTCGGGATGGGGGACGTCGTGCTGAGCGAGCTCCTCGCCGACAAGGGCCTGCTCCCCGAGCCCGCCCGCGACCTCGACGAGGTGGTGTTCGCGTTCGGCGACGACGAGCGGCAGGCCGCCGCCCGTCTGGCCCGTCGTCTGCGTGGCGAGGGGCGCAGCGTGGAGCTGGTGCTGGGCGCGCCGCGCCTGAAGCGCGTGATGGCCGACGCCGACAAGAGCGGCGCCCGCCGCGTCTGGCTGATCGGGCCCGACGAGGCCGCCCGGGGCGTGGCCACCGTCCGCGACCTGGCGAGCGGCGAGCAACGCGAGGAGAAGCTCGAGGGCTCGCAGTAGGCGCGGACCGATGGCATCGCTGCGAATCCTGTCCTGGAACGTCAACGGTCTGCGCGCGGCCGCGAGCAAGGGCTTCGGCCGCTGGCTGTCGCGCTCGGGCGCCGACATCGTCGCGGTGCAGGAGGTCCGCGCCCGCGCGGAGGACCTGCCCCGCGGCCTGCGTCCCGAGGACCTGCGGGGCCGCTGGCACGCCTGCTACTCGCCCGCGGAGCGACCGGGCTACAGCGGCGTCGGACTCTTCTCGCGACAGCCGCCGGACGCGGTGGAGACCTCGCTGGGGGCGAGACGCTTCGACGTGGAGGGGCGACTGCAGATCGCCCGCTTCGGGCGCCTGTGCGTGGTCAACGGCTACTTCCCCAACGGCAACGGAAAGCTGCGCGACAACAGCCGGGTCCCGTACAAGCTCGCCTTCTACCGCGCGCTCTTCGAACGGGTCGAGCGCCTGCGCCGCGGCGGCTACCGGGTCCTGGTGATGGGCGACTTCAATACGGCCCACGCCGAGATCGACCTCGCACGGCCGAAGGAGAACCGGAAGACGAGCGGCTTCCTGCCGCGCGAGCGCGCCGAGCTCTCCCGCTGGCTCGAGGCCGGATGGGTGGACAGCTTTCGCCACTTCGAGCCCGGACCGGGCCACTACTCCTGGTGGAGCCAGCGGATGGGAGCGCGCGAGCGGAACGTGGGCTGGCGCATCGACTACGTGCTGGCCTCACCGGCCGCGATGCGCTTCGTCGAGCGCGCCATGATCCTCCACCGGGTGCGCGGGTCCGATCACTGCCCGGTGGGGGTCGAGATCGACGCGGCCGCACTGGGACGGAGGCGATAGGATCGACCCCATGCATGCCAGCGAGGTCTACGGGGCCGGCGAAACCGTCTGGTCCTTCGAGTTCTTCCCGCCGAAGACGAACAAGGGCGCGGAATCCCTGTTCCGCACCATCGCCGAGCTCGAGCCGCTGCGCCCGGACTTCGTCTCGGTCACCTACGGGGCCGGCGGCTCCACCCGCGACCTGACCCACGACCTGGTGGTGCGCATCAAGACCACGACCTCCCTCGACCCGATCCCCCACCTCACCTGCGTGCTGCACAGCGAGGCCGAGGTGCGCGAGATCCTCGAGCGCTACGCGGAGGCGGGCGTCGGCAACATCATGGCCCTGGGCGGGGACCCGCCCCGGGAACACGCGGACTACGACCGCAGCCGGGACAGCTTCCAGCACGCCGCCGACCTCGTCCGCTTCATCCGGCGCTTCAACGAAGGCGGCCACCACCCGAAGAAGACAGGCTTCGGCGTCGGGGTGGCGGGCTTCCCGGAAGGCCACCCCGCCACACCCAATCGCCTGCTCGAGATGGACCATCTGAAGGCGAAGGTCGACGCCGGAGCCGACTACATCGTCACCCAGCTCTTCTTCGACGATCGCGACTTCGAGGACTTCCGGGAGCGCTGCGTGCTGGCCGGGATCGAGGTACCCATCGTGGCGGGCGTCATGCCGATCACCACGGCGAGCGGCATGCGCCGGATGGCGGAGCTGGCGCTGGGGGCGCGCTTCCCCGCCGCCCTGCAGCGTGCCGTCGCGCGCTGCCCGGACGACGCGGCCGTCGAGCGGGTGGGCACCCACTGGGCCACCGAGCAGTGCCGCGGCCTCCTCGACCAGGGAGTCTCCGGCATCCACCTCTACACGCTGAACCGCGCCGATGCCGCGCTGGAGATCTACAAGAACCTGGGTCTCGGCTGAGGCGCAGGGAAGCGCCCGGCCTCAGAACGCGTAGCGGAGGCGCGCCCAGACCTCGTCGCGGTCTCGCAGCAGCGCCAGCCCGCCCTCGCGCCGGGTCTTGTAGAGCTCCCCGGGCCCGGCCCGGTTGCGGTTGTCGGCGGGCGCGAAGCCGGCCAGCGGCTCGTCGATGTTGTCCGGCTTGCCGAAGAAGAAGGCGACGCCGAAGGCCGCGGAGAAGTTCTCGGTGAAGCGGTAGCTGATCGACGGCAGCAGGCCCCCGGACTGGGACCGCACGTCGTAGACCGCCGCGACGCTGGGCGCGAGGCGGTCCTGGAAGTACGCCGTACTCACCGCGAAGGTGCCCAGGAAGTTCCAGGGCCCCTCGTTCGTGAAGCCCTTCTCCCAGCCCTGTCGGTACTGCGTGAAGAGCTGGAAGTTGAAGAAGAAGGTCCGGTTCGCGTTCAGGAAGTTGATGAAGGTGGGACGGTCGACCGAGATCGTCAGGTTGAAGTCGTTGGCCGTGTCGAGGTCGTCGTACTGGTTGCGGTTGTTGACCTCGACGCCCTCGATCCAGGTGAACTCGAAGTTGAAGTTCGCCTTGGTGACGTCCTCGGCGAAGTCCATCGAGAAGCCGAGCACGTTGCGCTTGTTGTAGGTGAGGATCGCCTCGCCGCCCGACTGCCAGATGCTGGTGCGGCGCCCATGGCTGCCGTTGCCGCCCGCCTTGCGCACGTTGCGCTGCAGGCCGATCGAGCCCTGGAGGGTGCGGAAGGTCTCGCACAAGGCGGGCTGCACGAAGCTGCAGGCGTCCTGGGCGAGGAAGATGGAGCGGGCGAGGTCGTACTCGCATTCGGTGTCGCCGCTGGTGCACTCGTCCCCGACGCGCTCGTCGAACTCGGTCTGGCCCTCCTGGTAGATCAGGAAGGCCATGAAGTTCCACGACAGCGCCGCCATCTCGCTGGCGAAGGGCTGGCCGGTCATCGGATGCCCGCCCTTGCCGCAGGGAACGAAGCGCGGGTCGCCGTACTCGGCGACCACCTCGGCGGGGTAGCCGGAGAAGTCGCAGGCGTCGAAGGCGGCACCGGCGGCGGGGTTCTCGGCCTGGGTCGAGAAGATCCCCAGGGCCCCGGTCTCCGAGTCGTAGCCGCTGTAGAAGAAATCGGGCACCCGGGTCGGCCCCGAGCTGGGCAGGGTGCGCGCCGTCGGCAGCACGGGAACCGTGGGCAGGGCGT
>JANQSB010000198.1 GCA_028284295.1 Myxococcota bacterium
TCGTGGTCCCGACCAGCGCCGGGCAAACCGGAGATCAGGTCGCCGAGTCGGTGGCAGACGCCATCAATACGGATCCCACCTTGCAGGGCCTCGGGGTGAGCGCCGCCTCGGCGGGAGCTGCCCTCTCTGCGGGGGGCAGCCTGGATCAGGTCGTCCTGCTCGACGCCGGTCTCTCCGTCAGCTCTGTCTCCAACTCCCTGCCTGCCCTGTCGGCGCCGGCCATGGGGTTGCTCGTCGCTCTCCTCGTGCTTTCGAGCGGATTCCGCGCGCGCCCCCGGGTCCGGCTGGACCCGTAGAGCCTCGAGTCCGGGGCTTCGGTGCGGCTCTGGATCAGCCCCCGGCGAGGAGGCCGCGCAGCACGGTGCGGCCGTGTTCCTCGATCACGCGACCGAAGTCGAGCCTTCTCGGCGCGAACTCGGCGCGCTGGAGGACCTCTTCGACGACGGGGCCCGGGTTCGCGTTGGGCCAGGTCCCCGCGACCGCCAGGCCGTGAAACAGCAGGAAGCGTTCGGCCTGCTCCTTCGATAGCTCCGGCAGCGCCGCGCAGAGCCCGGCGCTCGACCCGAAGACCCTGTCGTTGAAGGCGCGCTTGAACTCGACGACGGTCTCGGCGCTGACGTTCCGCTCCAGCACGGACGAGAGGGCGCTGATCAGCATGCAGAGTCGCGGCCGCTCGCTCATGCTGCGGGCGAACGCTCGAGCGACCTCCTCCACGTCGCTCGAGCCGGCCAGGGGCTCGAGCCGGCGGGCCAGGGCTTCCGCCCAGGCCGTCGTCTCGTCGATGCTGACGGCCAGCAGGATGGCTTCCCGGCTCTCGAAGTAGCGGTAGCAGTTGGCCTTGGAGAGGCCGGCCCGCCGCGCGATCTCGGAGAGGGTGGCCCCTTCGACGCCTTGCTCGTCGAGCAGGCACACCGCGGCCGACAGGATCGCGGACCGCCGCTCCGCCTTGTGCTCGGGGCGTCGGGCCCGCTGCCAATCCGGGTCCGCGCCGGCGCTGGGGTCCTGAGCGGAGGCTCTCGGGCTCGCCATGGCCGAAGAGTAGGGGAGCTCTTGACAAGAAACCAGTAGTCGCTTAATTAGAGACCAGTGGTCGCTAATGGAGGCGGCCGGCATCCGGTCCTGCCGACCGGGACTCGACGATGACGCACCCTCTAGAGGGGAGAGAGAGGAGATACGAGATGAGCAAGAAGACCGTCCTGATCACCGGCTGCTCGACCGGCATCGGCAAGCTGGCCGCGAAGACCTTCCACGCCAGGGGCTGGAACGTGGTCGCGACCATGCGCGCGCCCGAACGCGAGACCGAGCTGACCCCGAAGGACGACATGCTGGTCGAGCGCCTCGACGTGACCGATCCGGCCAGCATCCAGTCGGCCGTCGAGACCACCCTCGAGCGCTTCGGTGCCATCGACGTTCTCGTCAACAATGCGGCCCGCGGTGGCCATGCCTTGCTCGAGCAGTCGACCGACGCGATGACGCGCCAGATGTACGAGACCAACGTCTTCGGAACCATGAACGTCTGTCGCGCCGTCCTCCCGCACATGCGGCGGGCGAAGGACGGCTGCATCATCAACGTGACCTCGATGGCGGGTTGGGTCGGCCTGCCGCTCGAGACGAGCTACTGCGGGACCAAGCACGCCGTCGAGGGCATGACCGAGGCGCTCGCCTGGGAGCTCAAGCCGCTCGGCATCCGGGCGAAGACCGTCGCGCCGGGGGCCTACATGCGCACGGAGTTCAACAGCAACGCCAACGACGACGACTTCGAGGCTGGAGGCCCCGAGCTGGCCACCTACGCGAAGCAGCTGCTCGAGCACTTCCGGAGCTCGGTGACCGCAGAGGGCGGCGACACGGCCGACCCCCAGGAGGTCGCCGACATGATCTACGCCTGCGCGACCGAGGATCGTCCCGTTCACAATCCCGTCGGCCAGGATGCCGAACTCATCCTGTCCATGATGGCGGCACCGCCGCGCCAGGAGTTCCTGGACAAGGCCGAGCCGCTGCTGCTGCCTCCCTCGTGAGTCTGGAGGGGATGAACGCGGTCGTCACGGGGGCGGCTTCGGGGATCGGGAGGGCGTGCGCGGTCCGTCTCGCCCGGGACGGGGCGGATGTGGCCGTGCTCGACATCGACGAGGCCGGGCTGGCCGAGACCGCGCGGCAGGTGGAGGCCGCGTCGCGCCGCTGCCTGCCGGTGGCGGTCGACCTGCTGGATCGGAGCGCCATCGCTTCGGCCTTCGAGCGTGTCCGTTCCGAGCTCGGCCGGGTCTCGGTGCTGCACAACAACGCCGGGGGCAGCCAACGCAGGGACATCCGGACCTTCCGCAGGTCGGAGAGCGACCAGTGGGACTACATGCTCGGGCTGAACCTCGGGCAGGTCGCCGACTGTACCCGCTGCGTCGTCGAGGACATGATCGAGGCTCGCTTCGGCCGGATCATCAATACCTCGTCGGAGATGGCCTTCCGGACGAACTTCGGCATGACCGACTACTCGGCCGCGAAGGCCGGGCTGCTCGGCTTCACACGCTCCCTCGCGAACGAGCTGGCGCGATACCAGATCACCGTGAACGCGGTGTGTCCGGGCGTCACGAGGACTCCGCTGGCGGAGAAGGCGATCGCGGACCGCCTGGAGGAGACCCTCGCCGGAATCCCCGTCGGGCGGATCGGCGAGCCCGAGGAGATCGCCCACGCGGTCTCGTTCTTCGCCAGCCCGGGCGCCTCGTACGTCACGGGCGAGTACCTGCTGGTCACGGGCGGACGCACCATGCACTGATCGGGCGTCGCTTGACGGACGGGCGTGAGAGTGACACTCTCACGCCCGGCATCGGGATGAGAGTCGTACTCTCATCTCGAGGCCGGAGGCCCTCGACCCTGCCCGAGCCGCATCCCCAGGACTCCCGCGACTCCGACCGCCGTGGCGCGCTGCAGGAGCGCCGCGCACGCGTCGTGGATGCGGTCGTCGATCTCGTGCTGGAGGGACACCTGCCTCCCAGCGCCGAGGAGGTGGCCCGTCGCGCGGACATCTCGCTGGCCACCCTGTTCCGCTACTTCGAGTCGCTCGACCAGCTGCGCCTGGACGCGGCGGCTCGAACCTTCCTGCGCTTTCGCAACCTCTTCGAGGTGCCGGAGATCGGCGTCGGAGCGCGGGACGATCGCATCCGCCGCTTCACGGAGACCCGCGTCGCCCTGTGGGAGCGGGTCCACCTGCTGGCGCGCATGCTCCGCAGCAGCGCCCTCCAGGACCCGGGCGCCGCCGACCTGGTGGACCTCGCTCGGCGCACGATGGCCGATCAGGTCCGGCAGCACTTCGAGCTCGAGCTGCGCGGGCTCGGCGCCGCGCAGCGCGACGATGCCGTCGCGACCATCGCGAGCCTGAGCTCGGTCGAGTCCTGGGAGCAGTTCCGTCACGCTTCGCGCCGGAGTCCGAAGCAGATTCGCCGCGCATGGGCACATGCGATCGATCGGGTCCTGCCCGAGCCGAGCCCGGTGCCCGGGCGCCGCACGCGAGACAGGAGGACGAGGTGAGCCGACGGATGAAGTGGGTGGGCGGGGTCCTCGCGGTCCTGGCGTTGGCGATCGTGCTCGTCGCGTCGAAGGGACAGGACATCGTCCTGGCACTGGTGGGCTTCCTGATCCAGCAGCGCGTGCCCGTGGGACCGAATCAGGACGTGGTCTGGGCGAGCGGGACCGATCCGCAGGGGCGCGCGCCCGGCGAGCGGCCGCCCAACGTCGTCCTGATCCTGGCGGACGACCTGGGCTGGAACGACCTCAGCTTCGGCGGCGGGGGCGTCGCGGGAGGCACCGTGCCGACACCCCGGATCGATTCGATCGCCGCCGAGGGGGCCCACTTCGTCAACGGGTACGCGGCCAACGGAACCTGCGCGCCCTCTCGCGCGGCCCTGATGTCCGGCCGCTATGGCACCCGCTTCGGCTTCGAGTTCACGCCGACGCCGCCCTTCATGATGCAGCTCGTGGGGTTCGTCGGAGGACGGACCGACCGGCTTCGTCCTGCGCTTCCCAACGAGGACGCGGAGGCGGCCCCCTACGAGGACATGGGCATGCCGGCTTCGGAGATCACGCTCGCCGAGCTGCTGGCCGAGCGGGGATACCACACGGTGCACATCGGGAAGTGGCACCTGGGCCGATCGCCAGGCATGGCACCGGAGGACCAGGGCTTCGCCGAGAGCCTGCTGATGGCGAGCGGGCTCTACCTGCCGGAAGACCATCCCGACGTCGTCAACTCGAAGCAGGACTTCGACCCGATCGATCGCTTCCTGTGGGCGGCGATGCGCTTCGCGGCTTCCTTCAACGGCGGTTCGGCCTTCGAGCCGGACGGCTACCTCACGGACTACTACACCCAGCAGGCCGTGGAGGTGATCGAGGCCAACAAGGATCGGCCCTTCTTCCTCTACCTGGCCCACTGGGCTCCGCACACGCCGCTGCAGGCGACCCGGGAGGACTACGAGGCGCTCTCGCACATCGAGCTCCACCGGGAGCGCGTCTACGCGGCCATGATCCGCAGCCTGGATCGCGGGGTGGGGCAGGTCCTGGATGCCCTGGAGCGCCATGGGCTCGAGGAGAACACCCTCGTGCTCTTCACCTCCGACAACGGCGGCGCCGGCTACATCGGCCTGCCGGAGGTGAACGCGCCCTTCCGCGGCTGGAAGATCACCCTCTTCGAGGGCGGCATCCACGTCCCCTTCTTCGTGAAGTGGCCGGCGCGGATCGATCCGGGGACCGAGGTGCGCGCTCCCGTGCACCACTTCGACATGTACGCCACGGCGGCCGCGGCGGCCGGTGCCCCGCTGCCGACCGACCGCAAGATGGACGGCGTCGACCTGGTCCCGTTCGCCACCGGCGAGGCCGAAGGCGTCCCCCACGAGGCGCTCTTCTGGCGCAGCGGCGCCTCCCAGTCGGCGCTGGTGAACGGCTGGAAGCTCAACGTGAGCGATCCCCCCGGTCGCAGCTGGCTCTTCGACCTCGAGGCCGACCCCAACGAGCGGCACGACCTCTCGCGCGAACGGCCCGACAAGCTCGCCGAGCTGCAGAAGGCCCTCGCCGCGCACAACGCCGATCAGGAAGAGTCCGCCTGGCCGAGCCAGGTCTCCTTCCCGGTCAACGTCGACAAGGACCTGACCCGCCCCGACGCCCCGGACGACGACTACATCTACTGGTCGAACTGAGGAGATCGATGCCCGACTCCGCGCCGCCGCCCGGCCCGCGCCGCTTCCGCGTCTGGATCGCCCTCGGCGCGCTCTATCTCTCGTTCTTCTTCTGGTACACGCCGCTCGGCGGCCCGCTCCGCGAGGAGGAGATCGCGCGCTACGAGGCCGTGCTGGAGGAGTTCGGTCGCAACGAGGAAGGCGCCGCGCGCTGGCGTGCGTTCATGCGGAGCGATACCGGCGATGACTTCGCGATGTGGAACGCGGTCGACTTCCGGGACCGCCCCGAGCCCGTACCGGGGCTCCCGCCGGACGCGAGCTCCCGCGATGCCATGAACCGGTACGGCGAGCCCTTCTTCCGGCGCGCCGTACCGAACGCC
>JANQSB010000718.1 GCA_028284295.1 Myxococcota bacterium
CGCCCCGGGCCGGCGACCCGAGTGGAGCCTCGGGTTGGACGAGGAGCCACTCGCCGCGGCTCGCGGCGGGTCCCTCGGCCGGGCGTGCAAGGGTCGCGAACGGCGCCGCCACCAGCGCCAACGCCAGGAGCACGCCGGCGAGACGTCTCATCACACGATGCGCGAGTCGTGCTGACCCCAGTAGCGGTCCCGCAGCAGCCGCTTGTAGAGCTTGCCGGTGGGCAGGCGCGGCAGCTCTGCCTCGTAGTCGATCGAGCGCGGCACCTTGAAGCCCGCCAGCCCCTCGCGGCAGAAGGCCAGCAGCTCCTCGGTGAGCGCGTCGCTCGTCTGCACGCCTTCCATGGGCTGGACCACCGCCTTCACCTCTTCGCCGAAGTCGTCGTTGGGCACGCCGAAGACCGCGACGTCCGCGACCTTGGGGTGGGTGATCAGGTGGTCCTCGATCTCGCGCGGGTAGATGTTCACGCCGCCCGAGATGATCATGTAGGCCTTGCGGTCGGTGAGAAAGAGGAAGCCGTCCTCGTCCACGTAGCCGACGTCGCCCAGGGTGGTACGGCCCTCGCCCAGCCGGCTCTCGGCCGTCTTCTCGGGGGCGTTGTGGTACTCGAACTCACCGCCCCCCGAGAAGCACACGATGCCTTCCTCGCCGGGCGGCAGGTCCTCGCCGTCCTCGCCCACGATGTGGAGCGACGTCGCCATGGCGCGACCCACGGAGCCCGGCTTCTTCAGCCAGTCCTCGCTGTTGATGAAGGTCGAGCCGTTGCCCTCGGTGCCCGCGTAGTACTCGAGCAGGATCGGCCCCCACCAGTCGATCATCGCGCGCTTGACGGGCACCGGGCAGGGCGCCGCGGCGTGGATGGCCACGCGGTGGGAGGAGAGGTCGTTCGCGGTGCGCTCGGCCTCGGGCAGCTTCAGCATGCGGCTGAACATGGTGGGCACCCACTGACTGTGGGTGACGCCGTACTTTTCGATGTGCGACAGCGCGGCGTTCGGGTCGAAGCGCTCCATCACCACGACGGTGCCGCCGAAGGACAGGCAGCCCGAGCAGAAGGCCAGCGGAGCGGCGTGATACATCGGCGCGGGCGACAGGTAGGTCATCTCCTGCTCGTAGCCGAACAGGATTCCCAGGGCGGCCGCGGCCTTGTTCTCGCTGGGCTTCATGTCGGGCAGCGGCCCCCGCACGCCCTTGGGACGACCGGTGGTTCCCGACGAGTAGAGCATGGTGGCTCCCATGCTCTCGTCCTCCAGGCGGTCGCCGGAGAAGGAGGCGGTGGCCGACTCGTAGGCGTCGAAGCCCTCGCTGGCGCCGTCCACCATCAGGCGGGTGTGGACGGCCGGGATGTCGTGCTCTCCGCGCAGCTCGGCGACCACGGGCGCCTTGGCCGCGCTGGTGACGAGTGCCCGGGCCTCGCAGTCGTTCACGATGTAGGAGACCTCGGGGGCCGTGAGGAAGCTGTTGATCGCCGTTACGTAGAGGCCCGAGCGAGTGGCGGCGAGGATCACCTCCATGAAGTGCGGCTGGTTCTCCATGAAGAGCGCGATGTGGTCACCGCGCGACAGTCCCGCGTCGCGCAGCAGCCTCGCCAGGCGGTTCGCCCGGGCGTTGATCTCGCCGTAGGTCACGACCTCGCCGGAAGCGCCCATCACGACGGCGGGCTTGTCGGGCGTGGTCTCTGCGTGGTCTCCGGGGTACATCGCGGACCTCCTCGACACCTATACTCGCAAAGACCGCGCACTCCGATCCAGCCCGAAACCAGGAGCCCCGAACCTTGCCCACCCCGCCGTCCCGGAAGCGCTTGCGTGCCTGACAGGGAGGGCGGGCGGACGGGCGAGGAGATCGACGGGCGGGTCGGCCAGGAGATCGGCGGGCGCTATCGCATCGCGTCGCAGCTGGGTGCCGGTGGCATGGCGACCGCCTACCTGGCCCACGACAACCGCGTCCGGCGCGACGTGGTGGTGAAGATTCCGCACGGCGAGCTGCTGGACCGGCCGGGCTTTCGGGAGCGCTTCCAGCGCGAGGTGCGCAGCCTCACCGAGCTGCAGCACCCGGGAGTCGTCCCGCTCTACGACTGCGGCGAGGAGCCCGACGGAACGCCCTGGTGCGTGGTCCGCTACCTGTCGGGGGGCGACCTGGCCGACCGCCTGCAGCAGGCGGGAGGTCGGATGCCGGCGGCCGAGATCGCGCGCTGGCTGCCCCGGGTCGCGGAGGCGATCGACTTCGTCCACGAGTCGGGCGTGCTGCACCGCGACCTGACCCCGGTCAACATCCTCTTCGACGAGGCCGACAACGCCTTCGTCTCGGACTTCGGCGTGGCGGCCATCCTGCGCGCGGCCGACGAGACCAGCGCCGACGACCCGCGGCTCACGGCCGACGGAGCCTTCGTGGGTGCCGCCCTCTACGCGCCGCCGGAAGCGGTATCGCGCGAGCTCACCCCGGCCTACGACCAGTACAGCCTGGCGCTGGTCCTCTACCAGGCCCTGTGCGGGTACCTGCCCTACAACCAGCTCGAGAACCGCGCGTTGATGGTCGCGAAGAACAGCGACCCGCCGGCGCCCCTGGACGAGCGTGGCGTCCCGATTCCACCGGCTGCCGTGCACGCCGTCATGCGCGGCCTGTCCCTCGAGCCGAGGGACCGCTTCCGAAGCTGTCGTGCGCTGGCAGCGGCCTTCGGCGCCCAGGCCGAGGGCCTGGCGACCCAGGAGATGCCCGCGCCGGCGCTGCCGCGAGGCCCGGGCGCACGGTGGCTGCCGGGAGTGGTGGTCGCCGTCCTGGCGGTCGTCGCAATCGCCGGGTGGTGGCGGCTGCCCGGAGATCCCGAGACCGCGGGGCCGGGAGACCTGCTCGCAGCGCGTACGCCCGAAGCGACACCGGCAGGCGAGCGCGTCCTGAGCGGCCGCTTCCAGGCGGGCACCACGCGCGAGGAGCTGGCCGCGGCACTGGCCCTCTGCCGCCAGCACGCGCGCGCTTGTCCCGCCTCGCTGTACGACGACGAGACCCTGCGCGAGGTCCGCGTGGCACCGTTCACACTCGACCGCGCCGAGGTGACGAACCGCGAGTTCGCCGACTTCGTCGCCGCGACCGGTCACGTCACCAGCGCCGAGCGCGAAGGCACGAGTCGCGACGGACCCTTCGAAGAGCGCGGACTCGACTGGCGCCGGCCCGCCGGTCCGCGCTCGTCGTTCGAAGACCTGCCCGGGCATCCCGTGGTGCACGTCAGCGCCAGCGACGCCGAGGCCTACTGTGCGCACCACGGTGGACGCCTCCCCAGCGAAGACGAGTGGGAGCTCGCCGCTCGTGGCGGGGAGGAGCGCCGCGTCTATCCCTGGGGCGACGCGTGGCGGGAAGACGCCGCCAACTGGGCATCCGGCGAGCTCGCCCGCCTGCGCGCCAGCGGTGAATTCCCCGAAGGGCCGTACGGACACGTGGACCTGGCGGGGAACGTCTGGGAGTGGACGGGCACCCACTCGGAGTCGGGCAACGAACGCGTGCTCAAGGGTGGCTCGTGGATGGAGACCAACCCCGCCGACCTGCGCGCGGCCGTCCGCCTCCTGAGCGCGCCCGACGACCGCAGTAGCGACATCGGCTTCCGTTGCGCGCGGGACGCCGAGCAGTAGCCTGATGGCCGTTCGGGGCCGACACCCCGGACCGGACATGCACGCCAGGGAGCAGCGCCGATGAGAACCCGCATCTCTCGTCCGCCGACCGGCCGGGTCGGGACCCTTCCGAGAGCCCTCCGTCTCTGCTTCCTGCTCTCCACTCTTCTCTCGCTCCTCCTCTCGCTCCTCGTCGGGGGTCCGGTAGCCGCACAGGCACCGGCCGACCCGCGCGCCAAGACCATCGCCGCCCTGGAGAGCATCGAGACCGGGGACTCCCTCGGCCTCGAGGCCTGGATCGAGGGCACCGTGGCCGACCAGGTCCGGGTCGGCGACCCCGTCGACTTCCGCTTCGACGCCAAGCAGCCCGCCTATCTCACCACCCTCTACGTCGACGCGGCGGGCAGCATGACGGTGCTCCACACCGGGGGCGAGAGCTCGCTCCTCTCGCCGGGCCGGATCACCAGCTACCCCGCACCCGAGACCGGCAAGAGCCTGATCGCCCAGGAGCCGCTGGGTCACGAGCACGTCTTCGCCATCGCCACCAGCGAGCCGCTCCCCCAGGACATGTTCGTCGACGAGAAGGGCGAGCCGGTCATCGTGTTCGAGCGGCCGGAGGACGCGCGCCACTTCGCGCGCCGGCTCGCCGACTACCTGAGCATCCTGCCCGAAGGCTCGGTGGACGTGGCGTCCTTCGGCCAGGAGGTCGTCCCCGCCGACACGCCGCAGCGCTACGCCTCGTCGCAGATCGTCACCCACTTCACCACCCGCACGCGTTCGCTGTCGCGGCCCAAGCTCGACCTCGACATCCAGTTCGAGTTCGGAAGCGACCGGCTCACCCCCCAGGCGCGCCAGGACCTCGACGAGCTCGGTCGGGCGCTCGAGCACCCGGCCATGAAGAACCGTCGCTTCGAGCTGGCCGGACACACCGACGACGTGGGCCGCGCCGAGTACAACATGGAGCTCTCGAAGCGCCGGGCCCGCTCCGCCTACGAGTACCTGATGTCCCGCTACGACATCTCCGAGGGCGCCGTCGAGACCACGGGCTACGGCGAGGAGCGCCCCGTCGTCGCCGGCACCAGCGACGAGGCCCGCCGCCGCAACCGCCGGGTGGTGATCGAACAGCTGCCCTAGCAAGCGCGGCCGGTTATCGTCGCGCGCATGACGCCTTCGGGTCCGCCCCGGCTCTCGGCACGCGGCCTGCTCCAGCAGCCTCTGGGTGGCTGGCGCACCCAGCTCGTCCTGCGCGTGATCGGCTTTGCCGCCCTGACCTGGCTGCTGGCGCGCGTCCACGGGGGTGTCGATGCCGCCTTCGCGCGGCTGCTGGGCCATCACCCCGCCGAGCTCGTGATGATGGGCGCGTGGATCGTGATCGGGTTGCGGGGCGCGAACACGCTGGCGCTCTCTGGGGCAGCGGCATCCGGTGCCTGGCTGGTCTTCGGCGGTGTCGACATGGCGATCAACCACCCCGCAGAGCGGGTGGTGATGATCACGATCCCCCTCTTCGCGGTCCTCGCCCAGGTGGTGTACGGCCTGGCGCCCGGTCACCCGGTGCCGCCCGATGTGCTCGCCCGCAAGGTCGACCGCGCCTTCATCGCCATGCTGCGAGTCACCATGCTCCTGGCCATGAGCTTCGTGGCGCTGCACAAGATCAACACCGACTTCCTCGATCCCGCACTCTCCTGCATGAACCACGTCACCGGCCGGCTGGAGCTGTGGGGTCCCTTCGGCCGACTCGGCGCCGAGCTGGCTTCCCCGTGGATGGTGATCGCCTCCGAGGCCGCCGTGCCGCTGCTGCTGGCTCTCGCGCCCCGTTGGGGGGTGCTGGCAGCCACCCTGCTCTTCGCCGTCTTCCGGCTCGCGAGCTTCGGCCCCATCGCGGTCATGATGACGGGCCTGTCCTTCGCATTCCTGGCCGATGGAGACCTGGCGCGGGTCCGCGAGCGACGGGGCCTCGCCGGGGCCGTCGCACTCGGGGTGATTCTGGTCTTCGCCGCCGTCGCGCTCGCCAGCCCCTACTCCGGGCGCCTGTCCCTCCTGGAGATCGCCCTCTACGCCTTCTTCCTGGCAGGCGCGCTGGGCGCACTGGCGGCGCTGCTCCTGCCGGGCCGGGGAGCGCTCCCTTCCCCGTGGAAGACGAGCGAGTGGTGGCCGGCGGACCGAGCGAACCGCGCGCTCGTGGCGGGCTTCGGAACCCTGACCCTGCTCTTCTGCTTGTCGCCCTACTTCGGTGTCACCTTCGAGTACAGCTTCGCGATGTTCAGCAACCTGCGGGCGGACGACCATCGTTGGAACCACCTCTTCTTTCCCCGCTGGATGCAGGTCACGAGCTTCCCGCGCTACGAGATCGTCAGCCTGAAAGGCCACCCACGTAGCGTTCCGAGCACGGCCCAGGCCGAGGTCGCGAGCCTGGACGGGCATCTCTTCCAGCGCACCGAGCTGTATCTGGCAGTCGAGCGGACGCGCGCGGCTGCCGATCCCTCGCTCGACTGGGTGCTCGAGGTCGAGTACGCGGGCGAGCGCCACCGCTTCGAGAACGTCTACGAGACCGACGACCTGATGCAGTTCCTGCGCGGGCAGCCCCGGGACTCCGTGTTCTTCCGCCCGGCGATCAGTGGCAGATCGCCACAGCCCTGCGTCCACTGAAGGCGACGAGGGCCCGCCCCGAAGCTGCCGTTCAAGCGAGTGGGTGGGGGGGACGATGCACCGGGCTCCACCCGCCGGTCAGGGAGACGTCCGATGCAAAGCGGCATGCCGCGCAGCGAGGTCCGGGACCGGATCGTCGCGGACCACGCCACCCTGCGCGAGCGCCTGGACGAGATCGAGTCCCTGGCCGACCGCTTCGACAAGGAAGGCGCCGACGCCGGCGACGAGCTGCGCGAGCTGGGCACGGCCCTGTGCGAGATCTTCGCGTCCCACATCTCCTTCGAGGACGCCCAGCTGGCTCCGATCCTGCGCGAACGGGCCCCCGGTGGCGACGTGCTGGCCGACCGCCTGGCGCGCGAGCACTGCGAGCAGCGCGAGCTGCTCCACTACCTCGTCGCCCGCCTCGCGGAGGAGAGTCGTCCCACCACCGTGGTGGCGCGCGAGCTCCGGGGCTTCTGCCGCAACGTTCGCGAGGACATGGCCCACGAGGAGTCGACTCTGCTCGCCGAGGTTGCCGAACGGGGCTGAGCGAGGCGCGTCCTCGTGGCGGAGTCGCCGGAGATCAGGGCCCCTCGTCGCGCTGCGGTCGCGACTCGCGCGCGGCTCCGATCGCCTGGTCCTTCAGGTAGCCCATGGCGCGCAGGCGCTCGGCGATCGCGGGGTCG
>JANQSB010000001.1 GCA_028284295.1 Myxococcota bacterium
AGCCCCGGCGCCCCCCGCCGCGCCGCCACCCCCCGCGAGCGCTCCCATGGCTTCCACGGCCGACATGATGCCGCTGATCACCGTCAGCATGGGCCCCAGCACTTGCCGCAACGCGGCCATGCCTGCGACCGCGGCCGCCAGGGCTTGAAGGGCCGGCGCGTTCGCCATGAGCGCATCGCGGACCGCTTCAAACCGATCGGCCAGCTCGTCCCACCGCTGAGCGATGTACTCGGCCGCCTGGCGCGCTTGCGTCACGACCCAGTCCAGCGCCGCCGCCGTGCTCTGCCCCACCTGCGTCAGGTAGCGCTCGATGAGCTCGCGGTTGTCGAGCAGCCATCGGTTCAGGTCCAGGAGCAACCGCCGCAGGCGATCGAAGATCGGACGGGCCAGGGCCCCCGAGAGTTGCTGGACAATGTCTTTGAAGCTCGACGTCGCGCCCGCGAAGGACTCCCCGTACGCCGTCGCCGCCGCATCGAAGGACCCGAGCGCCCGCTGGATCTCCCTCACCCGTTCATCGACGGTGAGGTTCTGGTTCCACTCCTGCGTCTCCTGCGTGATCAG
This sequence comes from Myxococcota bacterium, assembly GCA_028284295.1. Taxonomy (GTDB): domain Bacteria; phylum Myxococcota_A; class UBA9160; order UBA9160; family UBA4427; genus JAJDAN01. Next base: position 562 of record JANQSB010000001.1, read on the forward strand.
GTTCATGGAGCGGAGCAGCGCGAACATCCGCGTGTCCATCCCGGCCGTGCCTCGCACCATGAGCCCGATGTCGCGCTGCGCCTGGGCGAAGTCCACGCCGAGCGCCGACGCCGCCGCCACCGTCGAGTTCGTGATCTCGCGAACCGTCTGGAGCGAGTTCCCGGCCGAGCGAATCGGCCCGACGATGCCCTGGAAGATGTCGAACATCTCCTGGGTCGTGGCCGTCGATCGAAGGGCGTCGGTCGACAGCGCTCGCCACACCGCTTCCGCTGATCTCCCTGCCTCTTCGAATGAGATCCCGTCCACGGCGGCGATGATCGATTGCAAGCCGATCTGCGTCCGTTCGACTTGCTGCTGGAACTCGAACATCCCCGACACGCCACGCCGAATGCCGCCGACGAGCGCGTGGATGCCAAGGTACGTCGCGCCGATCCGCGTCAGCGCCCCGAAGAGGCCCGTCCCGGCCCGCGTCGCACTCCCAAGCCGATCGCGGATCGCCCGGATGCGCTCCGACGCCCTCATCGCCGTCCGCGCGAACCCCTTGTCCCGAAGGGTGAGGTTCGCGCGAATGTCGTACTCGGTCGCCATGAGCCTTCCTAGTCAGAGGACGTGCCCAGGAACGACTTCCCCGGAATGCCCTTGTGCTTGGCGCCCCGGGTTTCCTCGCGGATGAGACGCTCGAGACCGCCCATGTACCCCCGAAGGTACGCCATGTCGTAGTTCTCGGCCATGGGCGGAGGGAACGACCCGTACCGGCCGCACACAGCCAAGATGGTGTAGTGCGTCTCCAGGAACTCCTCGATCAACTCCTCGTCCCAGGACCAGCACCACTCGGCGAATGCCTGTCCCGAGGCGAGGATTACTCGTTTCCCGGGGCCTCGTCGTCCTCGTCGTCCTGGACCGGCTGCGTGAGGGTGTCGTACTCGTCCGACACGAGGTTGCGTCCGCGCTGGTCGAGCACGTTCCACAGCCACTCACGCTTCGACCGGTGGAGCTCCACCCCCTCGTCGCTGCCACCGAGCTGAACGGGGAGGCTCTCGTGGAACAGGAACAGGGTGGCCTGTACGAGTTCCTTCGCGAAGCCCGCGGTCATCTTCTTGTTGCGACCCTTCGGCATCCCCTTGTTGATGATCGCCATCTCCTGCCTCTGGGTCAGCGACCGGAGGGTCAGCCAGAAGCCCACCTCCTCCTCTCCCTCGGCCGTCGACTTCACGAAGACGCCCGGTGACGCGGTGCCGGCCGGCACCTCGAACGTGTGGGTATGCCGCTGGATCTCCGTGGGCATCCCCTCGGACAGCGACGATGTGGTGCGCTCCATGGCGCGGTCGAGCAGGCTCATCTGGCTTCCTTCCTTTCGAACTACGGGCCACGGAGCGGGGACCGTCGCTACTCGTCCCTACCTCTGGGATTCCACCCCAGCGCTCGCGTTCTGAGCTACCGCCCCGGGCCCGGGAATCACGCCGCGTTGGCGAAGAGGATCTGGCCGTCCTCGGACTCGAACGTCAGCGAGAGGGTCACGTACTCGTCGCCGCCGCCCACGTTGACCGGGATGTTGCCGAAGTAACACGGGCTCATCTGGATCCGCGCGCTCCCCCCGTTGGGGAAGTTGAGGGTCATCGTGATGGTGAAGATCGAGTCGGCGGGCGTCCGGCGCTGCGCCCGGGCCTTCACCGTGTCGATGAAGCGGGGGGCCTCGCGCGCCTCCAGCTGGACCTCCAGCTCCCCCTCGAGCCCGCGGAAGATGTCGTCCTTCCGGTCCGTGGTCTCGCCCAGAAGCCGCTGCTTCAGCACGTCCAGCTGGTACGTGATCGAAGCGGACACGACGTCGCCTAGCGCGCTCTCGCGCCCGTTCGGCGAGACCACGT
>JANQSB010000007.1 GCA_028284295.1 Myxococcota bacterium
TGCTGGGCACCGAAGCCGACGAGCAGGCCGTCGTGGCCGTCGCGCGCCGGGGCCCCGTGGCCGACGAAGACGAACCACAGGGTTCCCTTCTTCTTCACCTGGCGGGCCGCCTCGGCTGCCGCGAAACGCATCTCCTCGACGGTGGCGTCCTCGTCGAGGAGCAGGGTGACGCGGTCCAGGGGCACCCCGCGGACGTTCACCAGGTAGTTGTACCAGTCCGCCGCGTTCGTCGAGGCGCCGGGCACCTCGGCCACGTGGGCGTAGCGGGTCACGCCGATCACCACGGCCGCGTCGCGCTTGCCTCCGCCGACCTCGCTCGGGGGCGCCTTGGAGAGGTCCGGCCACTTGATCCGGGGCGTTCGCGCTCGCGCGCGGACCTTGCCCACGTAGCGGTTCTCCCGCCAGGTGCCTTCCTGGACGCGGCCGTCCTTGTAGGTGGCCACGCCGGCACCGTGCTTCTTTCCGTTCTTCCACGACCCTTCCCAGGTCGCTCCATCGGGCATCACCAGCAGGCCCCGGCCGTGCTGACGACCCTTGCGGAAGCTGCCGAGATACTGGGCGCCGTTCGACCAGACGTAGACCCCCTCGCCGCTGCGGCAGTCGCCTTCGACGCAGCCCGACTGCTTCGGCGCGACCGCGGCCGGCGGAGCGAGGCCACCGCTGCCGCGCATGTACTCGCCTTCCTGGCTCTCGCACTCGACACCTTCGGGCTGCAGGATCACGTTGCCCTGGGTGTCGTACATGCAGTAGCCGCCAGGTTGCCGATGGGAGCGGTAGCGCGAGCGCTTGCCGAGGTTGCGGATCTTCTTCCGGTCCTCGCGGATCCGCTTGTTCTTCTCGTAGCGGTAGCGGCGCGAGTTCCGACGCGTCTCGTAGACGCTCGACTTGCTGGCGCTGCTGGCACTGCGGGCCGCCACCTGCGAGATCCCCGGAGCCGCCCGGGCGGGCGCTTCGGGGATCGCGAAGCAGAGCGCGGCGCCGAGGACGACGCTCGCGACGCGCCCGGGGCTGCGAGTGGGGGGGCGGACAGCCATGGGTCCCATATCGGGACGGCCCCGGCCCGACTTGACGGGGTTCGCCTACAGCCACACCGCACTGTGTGACGGCCCGCACAACGCGAAGGCCCGCACCGCGCAGACTTAGTCGAACAAGCTGCCGGTGATGGGCTCGGGCTCCCAGCAGCGGGCGTCGTCGTTCCGGACATCGTTCAGCCGGGCGCTCACGGGCCTGGACGACAGCCAGTCCGGCGGGCACGGCGCCAACAGCGAAAGCAGTGCCGACGGCTCGCGGGTCTCCCGGGCCAGCCAGCGGTCGTAGTCCGAGGGTGCCAGGATGACCGGCATCCGATCGTGGTAGGGCGCCAGGGTCTCGTTGGCATCCGTGGTGATCAGCGTGCAGGAGTCCACCACCTCGCCGCCCTCGCCCCGCCACCGCTCGTAGAGCCCGGCAATGCCGAACATGCGTCCGTCCGTCCGGGCGAACAGGTAGGGACGACGCGACGGACCGCGCCCGCCCCACTCGTAGAAGCCGTCCACGGGCACCACGCAGCGGCGCGACTTGAACGCGTCCCGGAATGCGGGCTTCGTGGCGAGGGTCTCGGCCCTTGCATTGATCAGGCGATGGCCGATGGAGGGATCCTTCGCCCAGTGCGGCACCAGCCCCCAACGCTCGAAGCCGAGCACCCGGCGGCCGTCTCCGTCCTGGCGGATCGCCGCGATCTCCTGGGAAGGCGCGATGTTGTAGCGGGGCTCGAGCGCGGCCGGGTCCACGGCTGCGTCCAGCTCGAATTGCTCCGCGAGCTCGCGCGCGGGGCT
>JANQSB010000080.1 GCA_028284295.1 Myxococcota bacterium
CTGCGCACGGCGGTCCGGGTTGTGGCTCGCCTCGAAGGCGAGCTTCCACGCGCCCCGTGCGCCTGCCTCGTCCCCGGCCGCAAGCAGCGACTCGCCGAGCAGCTCGGCGAAGGCGGTCGCGATGGGGCTTCCGGCGTGACTCTCCTGCCCGCGTCGCGCCGCCTCGGCCGCGGCCTCGGCTTCGCCGCGCGCCAGCAGCAGCCGGGCCTCGAACAGTCCCACGTACTCGGCGGGCAGTGAAGGGCCGCGGGCCCGGTCGAGGGAAGCGGCGGCGTCGTCGAGATCGCCGCGCTCGAGCTGCTTCCGCGCGTCCGCCAGCGCCTGCGCGGCCGCTGCGTCCGGGGCCGACAGGGCGTGGCTCGTCCGCGGCACGATCCGGGCCTCGCCGGACTCCGAGCCTCCCGTGGGACCCGCGGCGAGCAGCCCTGCGAGCAGGGCGAGGATCGTCGTTGCCGGTTGCCTGCGTGACATCGATCGGCGCTCGGAGGGTCGGGGGGGCGGGGGGATCATATCCAATGAGACATCGTCCTCCTGCCCTTCGATCTGCAGCTCAATCCGGACTCCCGGACGGAGGCTGCACCCAGATGGGCGAGGTCCAGGCCCGCTCCTGGATGCTCGGTCGGTGCTCGGGCGCGCAGCATCCTTCGAGACCTTCCCCGATGGTGGACGTGTCGTCGCAGCGCACGCCGCGCGCTGCGCAGAGCTTCTGGCTCCAGCGACAGGTGGGGTTCTCGACCACCCGCGCGTAGTAGAAGGCGGGCTGCGTCGGGTCGAAGTCCGGGTCGCGGAACTCGCCGCACAGCTGGTCGAAGCCCGTGCCGGTGGGCTCGCAGCTCGCGAGGTCCACCGAGGCGGTGCTGGCGGGGTCGCCGGCTACCTCGAACACGCGCTCGCGGAGCGCGTCCCCGTCGAGCCATCCCTTGACGATCTGGATGCGCTGGAGCGGAGTTCCAGGCTGGCCGCCGCTTCCCGGGTCGCGCAGCGCGGTCACCAGGAAGCGCGGGCTCGCCGCGTCCTGCGGCGCGGTCAGGCGACCTCCCATCGGCACGCCACCCGCGTAGCCCGCTTCGACGAGCCGGTCGCTCCCGCACAGCTCCCCGGGCAGCTCGAAGCCCCCGAAGAAGCGAACCTGGATCCGCGGGCCGCTGGTCCCATAGGTCTCCCGCCGACGCATGGCTTCGAACAGCGCGTCGCGGGAGTTCTCCTCGGCCCACACCACCGCCAGACCGCCCGGATTGAAATCGAGCTCGTCGGGCAGGCCCCGCGGCAGCTCGTCGCCGACGGGTGTGCCGGCGCCCCCGTGTCCGGGGTAGTCGGCGCTCTCCGCGGCCAGGCCCGGCGTGCCGAGGTGGGTGTCGGTGGATGCGATGAAGCCGTATCGGAAGGGATTGACGCCGAGCTCGCGCTCGAGCTCGAGTCCTTCCAGCAGCACCCGGCGCATGAACTGGCGCTCGACGGGCGCGTTGTCGCCGAAGGGCAGGGTCCTGGCGATGAAGCTGTTGCTCACGACCTTCTCGAAGGCGCACAGCTCGTCCTCGCTGCTGAAGGCCGGATGGCACTCGGAGTCGCCCTTGTGCTGCATGATCTCGACCAGGGGCTCGTAGGCGGCGCGGTCGCGGGCGTCCGCGGCAGCCAGGGGAGATCCGTCCGTGCGGGTCCGCGAGAACATGCGGCCCGCGCCGAGGTTCGGGTTGTGGGGGATGACGAGCACGTCGCAGCCGGTTCCGGCGTCGCGGCACTCGCGCGAGAGTCGGGCCCGGAAGTCCTCCAGGGCCGGTGCGTCGACGAAGGAGATCGGCAGCTCGGGAACCTGCTCGTTCCGGAAGATGACGTTGCGGTGGAAGTTGTTGCCGGCGCCGGCGGCGCCGGTCCATTCGTAGGCGGGAAAGGTCGTGAAGCGGCAGGCGGGCGTCTCGTCCTGGTGTGCGGCCGCGGCCTCGAGGATCTCCTGCCAGGGGCCCCGCGCCGCCTCCAGACACAGGCTTCCGTCTTCACCGCAGAAGCCGGGCCGCCCGGCGAGGGCGGCCTGGGTGTTCATCCAGAAGTAGGCGGCACGCGGCCAGCCCCGGTACATGCGGCAGACCCACGAATCGTGACCGGGCAGGCCCGCCTGGTTGCAGGTGTTCCATTCGCCCAGGAGCTCGGCGTGGTCCGTGACCGCGGCGAAGTCGAGGGGCCGCGCGAGCTGCACGTGGCGGAGCGCCCGGCCGTCTTCCGCGAAGGGCTGGATGCCGAGTCGCTCGCCCTTCGCGAAGCGGTAGGCGTCGGCCGGCCGGGTGCGCGTGTCCTGGGTGCTGGCGTCGAGGGAGAAGACCGTATGCACGTGGAGGTCGCCGAACCACGCGCGCCGCAGCGGGTCGTACTCGCGACATCGATGCGTCGGCGGCTCGACGGCCGTCGGCTGGGCGTGGACGGTGACCAGCGGCAGGGCAGCCGCGGCGACTCCCCAGACCAGGGCCGCGGCCGATCTCCTGCGCGAGCGGGCGCGGCGCCCGGTGCGCGTCACGAGCCAGGCCAGCGGGGCCAGTCCTTGCGGACGCTCGAGGTCCAGCGCGGCTCACGCCGTTCGAGCCAGGCCATCACACCCTCGATCGCGTCGGGGCGTCCCATCAGCACGTGGTGGAGTGCCGTCTCGCGGGCCTCGACCTCTTCGGCGCTCAGGTCCGGGCTCTCCCACAAGAGCCTCTTGGTGAGCCCGACCGAGAGCGGGGCGGTGTGGATCGCGATCTCCCGCGCGATCTCGCGCGCCGCTTGCAGCACCTGCTCGCCCGGAAGACACCGGGTCGCGAGCCCCATGGACACCGCCTCGCTTCCCGAGAACTTGCGTCCCGTGAGGAGCAGCTCCGCGGCCCGCTCCATCCCCACCAGCCGGGGCAGGGTCCAGTGCGAGTAGGCGTCGGGCATCACCCCGCGGCGGACCTGGACGATGCCGTACCGCCCCTCTTCGGCGACGATCCGCAGGTCGCACTGGAGCGCCAGGGTCAGGCCGATTCCGATGGCATGGCCGTTCAGCGCGGCGATGACGGGCTTTCTCACCTGCCAGGCCGGCATGGACACGCCCGCCGCGCTGAAGTCCGACTCGTCCTGCTTCGCGAAGGTCTCCTCGCCCGCGGACAGGTCCGCACCCACGCAGAAGCTGTTGCCGCTACCCGTCAGCACCACCGCGCGCACGGCGTCGTCTTCGTCGCAGCGGCGATAGGCGTCCTCGAGCTCGCGGGCCATGGGTCCCGAGAATGCGTTGCGCGCTTCCGGGCGATCCAGCTGCACCACGGCCACGCCGTGGTCGAGCTCGAACGCGATCTCCTCGTAGGCCATCGGCTCCCAGGGTAGTCTGCTCCGCGGCTCGGTCTACAATCGGGCGACGAGGCGCACGCGCGACAGGAGGAGCCGATGGGCCGCTTCAGCCGAGCCGAGATCGAAGAAGCCTTCCAGAAGTACCAGGAGACGGCCCTGGCTGCCGGCACCTCCGGCGACTGGAACGCCTGGGCGGACCAGTTCACCGAGGACGCCACCTACGTCGAGCACCTGTTCGGGACCTTCGGAGGCCGCGAAGCGATCCGCAACTGGATCTGCACGACGATGGCGCAGAACCCCAACCAGCACATGAAGTACTTCCCGATCGAGTGGTACATGATCGACGAGGAGCGCGGCTGGGTGGTGGCGCAGGTCTGGAACCGCATGGAGGATCCCGGCGACGGCAGCCTCCACCAGTCGTACAACTTCACCCTGCTCAAGTACGCCGGCCGGGGGTTGTGGTCCTACGAGGAGGACATCTACAACCCGGCCCACTTCCAGCAGATGATCAAGGGCTGGTTCGAGGCCGTGAAGGAGTGCGAAGGCTCCCGCTGACCGCGCCTGCACTCGCCCCGACACCGACGACGGACGCAGGGAAAACCCACCGTCGACCGGCAACAATTTTTCTCAACGTGCCGCCCGGAATGATGATAGGGTGCCTGAGGCCGGAGCAGCCCTTGGTCCCTCTGGGGTCCTGCCGCCCTCGTTGTGAACGTCCGGAGGAAGCACCCTTGATGCGGACCCGAGTGCACGCCCTCAGCCACGCCCTTTGCGGCCTGCTCTTCCTGGCGGTGTGGCTTCCGGGGGCGGCGCAGGCGGAGACCGAGTTCGGGCTCGGCGACCCTGCCGCCTACCTGGCGGTATCGGGGCTGATCGCGTTCGACGATCGCAGCGATCTGTGGGCCTGGAACTGGGGCGACGCGAGCGGCAATGGCGGCGTGACGGCGCGCGCCGGCGTTCGGCTGGGTGAGCCCGTGGCCATCGAGCTGCAGGGCGACTGGATCAATCTCGACAACTGGGATCGGCGCGACAACTGGGTGATCACCTTCAACTTCCGGATCTACCCGACGTTCTACGAGCCGCTCGGCCTGCGCGGGGTGCTGCCGGACCGCATCCAGCCCTACGCGGTCGCCGGCGCCGGAACCATCGGGGGCACGGGTGCCGACGGAGCCGACTACCAGGTGAAGGGCGCGTTCCGCGTCGGAACCGGGACGGACTTCTACGTCACCGAGCAGCTCGCGATCAGCCTCGGCTACGAGTGGATCACCGGCACCAGCCACTGGAGCGACCGGGACACCCGCAACCTGACGCTCGGCCTGCAGTACAACTTCTAGTCGGCGTCCCGCCCGTTCGCGATCGTCGAGCTCGCCGGGCTCGCCCGAGAACGCAGGGCAGGCGACCGGCTAGAGCCGCGAGATCAGGCTCCCGACGCCGAAGGTGACGGCGGCCGACAGTGCGCCGACCAGCAGCTGTCGCACCGCTCCGTAGCGCGCACTCCGCTGCGTGAAGCGGGTCGCCGCCGCGCCCACCCAGAGCAGCGCCAGGCCCGACACCAGCATCGTGGCGAGCAGTGCATCGCGGGTGACGAGCCAGGGCAGCAGCGGCACGGCCGCTCCCAGCGCGAACGCGCCGAACGACGAGAGCGCTGCAGCTCCCGGTGCGCCCAGCGAGCTCGGCTGGATCCCCAGCTCGAGCTGCGCGTGGAACTCGAGGGCCCGGTCCGTTCGCTCGTGGGCCTGGGCGGCGACCCTCGAAGCGTCTTCCTCGTCGATTCCGTTCTCGGCCAGCAGCTCGGCCAGGTGCCGTTGCTCGGCCTCCGGGTGGTCCTCGATGTGCTTGCGCTCGACCTCGAGCTCGCGCTCGAGCATCTCGCGCTGGGTCTGCATGGAGATGTACTCGCCCGCCGCCATCGAGAAGGCGCCGGCGAGAAGACCCGCCACCCCGGCCAGCACCACCACCGAAGCATCGCCGGAGCCGCCGGCCACTCCCATGACCAGGGCCAGGTTGGAGACCAGGCCGTCGGGGGCGCCGAAGACGGCGGCCCGCAGGACGCCGGACCGGGGGTCCCTGGCGTGCTCGCTCTCGTGGGTGTGCGCGGGCCCGCCCCGGGGGCCGGGTACTTCGTCGTCGCGCTCGGACCCGTGGGGAGGACTCATCCCGTCTCCGGAGGCGTCGGCAGCTGGGCTCCTATCTAACGGATTCCGAAACGGTTTCAAGGATCCGGCCCAGACCGTCGGCGGTGTGGTAGGCTGCGGGCCGGGTCCTGGACGATGGACCCGGGTCCCCGCCTTCGCAGCGGAGCTGGAGCCGCCAGAGCCCGGCCGGGTTCGGCAGGGCGATCAGCCCCGCAACCCTCCTCGAGGTCGGGGTGTCGAAGACAACGCTGAGGATTGCACGTGACGGAACTGCGTCGCGATCCCGCAGCGCCAATTTCCCGCAACGAGGACGCTCCCATGGCAAGAAAAGGCAAGACTGGAGTTCTGAAGCGCCTGCGCGAAGTCAAGAAGGCCGAGAAGGCAGCCCTCAAGCGGGAGCAGATGGCGATGCGCAAGGAGATGGGCACCGTCGAGGACGACGGCCCGGCCGATCGGGTGGCGACTGCCGACGACATGGCGGGCTACGGCTTCCCGACCGGAGACGACGAGGAAGAGGAGACCCAGTAGGCGTCTCCCGTCTCCGCTTCCGTCAGGGGGCCCGCAGCCGCACCGTCTCCGGCGGCAGACAGCTGCTCTCGTCGCAGGCCTGGAAGGTCACGTCGAAGGTGGCTCCGCTCTCCACCGCCCGCTCCGACCCGAGCTCGATCTCGACCTCGCCTTCGTAGACGGACAACGGCTCGAGACTGAAGCGCGGGTGGTAGGGCGCACCTCCGGGATAGCGGACCTCGATCTTCCGCCCGCGATCCACGGCCTCGATGCGCGTCGGAATCAGGAAGTCGAGCGACGCCGGGTTCGCGTTGACGTGCCAGCCCTCCTGGATCTGCAGTCGCAGGCGAAGCGTTTCGGGCGTCCCGCTGCGGACCAGCTCGCCCGACACGAAGTCCCGGCCGGTGGGAAGCTGGTCCAGTGTCAGGCTCGGGCGCTCGGGGGCTGCGGCCGTCTCGTCGAGCGGGGGGGCGGGGAGCTGGGGGCCCATGGTCAGGGCGCGAAGCGCAGTGCCCGTGGCCTCCGGGGCGGCCTCGAAGAGCGCCCCCAGCGCATGTTCGGTGCGTGCCGCCGCCTCCCGGTACCTCGCCTGACCCGTCATCATCGACAGGTCCCGCAGCACCCGCAGAGCGACGGCATTGCCGGAAGGTCTCACGTTGTCGGCGAGCACGCGCGGTCGCGTGAAGAGGTCGCCGTTGCCAGCAGACAGGTAGAAGCCGGCTCCCTCCGGCCCCTCGAAGTCGCTCAGCATGCGGTCCGCCAGGGCCCGTGCGCTGGCGAGCCAGCGCGGGTCGCCCGTGGCGGCGTGCAGCGCGACGAGCCCGTCCGCCAGGAACGCGTAGTCGTCG
>JANQSB010000089.1 GCA_028284295.1 Myxococcota bacterium
CGACGACGGCGACGCCGCTTCCCTCGATCTCGACGACGACGACCTGGAGATCGACGTCTCGGTCGGCGACGAAGCCTCGGGCGAGGATCCGCCCCCTGCGGAAGACGAGGACGTCGACGAGGAGATCGAGATCGACTTCTCGGACGACGACGAGGGCGACGCGGAGGACGGCGTCGGGGCCGGCGACCTGGAGATCGAGGCGGCCCCCGAGGACTCGGAGACGGCCGACGACGACTTCGAGATCGACGTCGACATCGATGGCGACGACGAGGAAGACGAAGCCCAGGAAGCCGCTGGGGAAGGGCCGGCCGCTGACGCAGGCGGGGACGGCGCCAGCTCGACGGCCTCCCAGCAGGTGGCCGAGGACCTCGAGGAAGCCGAGTTCTACTTCCAGCAGGAGCTCTTCGACGAGGCCGAGGCGATCTATCGGCGCATCCTGAAGATCGCCCCCAACCACCCGAGCGCCCTGCTGCGACTGGGCGAGCTGGCGGCGAAGAAGGGCGGCGATCCGGCCGAGGCTGGCCACGAGCCCGCTGCGCCCGAGGTCGAGGCGGCCGCGGCGAACCCCGAGGCCGAGCTCGACGACGTCGAGTTCGAGATCGACGTGGACGACGAGCCCCAGGACGACGAGGCGGAAGACGAGGCAGACGCCGACGAGATCGAGTTCGACGAGGAAGGCGAGACCGAGGACGCGTTCGACGACGAGCTGGACGCGGGTGCCGTCGCCGACGACTCGACCGAGGTCGCCGAGCTGTCCCTCGACGGCGACGAGATGGACGAGCCGGCGGTGCAGATCGACGTGCCTCCGGGCCCGACTCCCGAGCCGCCCGCCCATGCGGAGGACACACAGCCGCTCGAGTCCGAGGCAGAGACCGCCGCGGAGGACGACGAGCCGGAAGCCGCGCTCGCCGACGTGGACGAAGCTCCCGCCGAGCCCGAGCCCGACGAAGTCGTCGAGGTCGCCGACGACGACGAGGAAGAGGGCGGCGGCTTCGATCTGGCGGCGGAGCTGCGCGACGTCATCGAGGAGGACGAGGACCCGAACGCCGAGACGGGCTCGGGTCTCTCGACCGTCGAGGACGGCTTCGAGTCGGTCTTCGCGGACTTCAAGCAGGGCGTCAGTGCGACGCTGTCCGAGGACGACTTCGAGACCCGCTACGACCTGGGCATCGCCTACCGCGAGATGGAGCTGTACGACGACGCCATCGGCGAGTTCCGGATGTGCCTGGACAGCCCGAGCTGGAAGCTCGCGAGTCTCCACATGATGGGGCTGTGTGCGCTCGACCTCGGCCGCGCGCAGGACGCGGCGAATCACCTGGAGCAGGCGCTCGCCACGCCGGACCTGCCCGACGAGCAGATCGCCGGCCTGCAGTTCGATCTGGGACGGGCTCTCGAGGTGTCGGGCGACCTCGACCGCGCGCGCAGTGCCTACGAGTCCGCCTTGGCCGCCGACCCCGACCTGCCGGGCGTCCAGGAGCGGATCGACGCGCTCGGCTCCGGGGCCGTCGATGCGGGGGCCGACACCGAAGACGACGACGCGGGCTTCGAGTCCTTCGACGATCTCGTCGCCGAGGCCCAGGGAGAGGAGATCGTCGAGGCGGCCGAGGAAGCGGAGAGCTTCGAGTCCTTCGACGACGTGATCACCGAGGCGGAGGCCGAGGTCGACGTCGAGCCCGAGCCGATCGAGACCGCCGAGCCGGTCGCCGAGCCCGAGCCCGCCCCGAAGAAGAAGAAGCGCAAGAAGAAGATCTCGTTCGTATGAGGATCCCATCGTGGAGCATCTGCATCACTTCGAGCTGAACCAGGACCCGTTCCAGAACGAGCCGGACCTGCGTTTCTACGTCGACAGCGCCTTCCACCGCAACGCGCAGCTGCGGATGGAGCGGGGTCTCCGGCAGAGCAAGGGGCTGTGCGTGCTGACGGGGGAGGGCGGCACGGGAAAGACCCTCCTGGCACGCCGCATCCTGGACAGCCTGGAAGAGGAGATGTTCGACGCCAACCTGATGGTGATGCTGGCCGGCGCCGCCGATGCGCCGTCGGTGCTGGCGCGCTTCGCCCGACAGGTGGGAATCGACGAACCCTCGGAAGACCGCTCGACCCTGCTCGCCCAGCTCTACGAGCAGCTGGCGATCGTCCGCGAGGACGGGCGGCACACGGTGCTGATCCTGGACGATGCGCACATCCTCTCGCGCGAGGCGATGGCCGAGGTGTGCGGGCTGCTCAATCTCGAGTACGAGGACCGGCGGCTGCTCTCGCTCCTGCTGGTGGGCGTCCCCGAGCTCGACGTGACCCTCTCCCACGACCCCTCGTTGAGCGCGCGGGTGGACGTACGCGTCCAGCTCCCGCCGCTGGATCTCGAGAACACGAAGGGCTACCTGGCCCACCGACTCTCGGTCGTCGGAGGCAGCCCGGACCTCTTCAGCCCCGCGGCGGTGACGGCCCTCTACAAGCTGGGTCGAGGCCGACCGCGTCTGCTCAACACCCTGGCGGACAATGCGCTCTTCGAGGCCTACCTCGAAGGCCAGAAGCAGGTGGACGGTCCCCACGTCGAGCGCTCGGCGGGCGATCTGGGCGTCGGCTCGGATCCCGGGACCACCTACTCCCAGATCCCCGCAGCGCGGGTCCCGACGGGCTCGGCCGCGGCGGCGGCCATGGCTCCCGACGCGGGCAGCGATCCCAACGAGGACTCGGCCCTGGAGCTCTCGACGGTCGCCGCGCCGGGCGACGACGGCGAGGGCGACGTCGACCTGGGGTCGCTGCTCGACAGCGGGGACGACGGGGATCTGACCGTGGTGTCCCTGGGTGACGAGTCCGGCGACGCGGTCGCAGGGCCCGGCGCATCGGCGCGGAACCTGGACGCCGAGATCGACTCCGGCCTCGGCGAGGTCGCCGACGAGCTCCCCGTCTTCGCCGCCACCAACACCGCCGTCCCGACCGCGGAGCCGACGCGCGTCGCGTTCACGGACACCTCGAACGACGCCGGCGACGAGATCGAGGATCTCTTCGTCGAGCTGATCGAGGAGTAGCGTCCGGCCGGCGATCGGCCCCCGCTCCCTCCGGCCCGATCTTTTCCGATCGGCGAGAGGCGGCGCCTGCTTGGCGGGATTCCTGCCGGCGCGTGCGCACGCGCGGAGCGGTCCGCTCCGGCGAGCGCCGCTAGGCTGGCTGCCGTGTCCCGTTCCGCCTTCGTCCTGCTTCTGGTGCTGCTGATCCCCTCCCTGGGGGCGACCACCTGTCGCTTCACGAGCAGCAACGGCACGCGCAGTAGCGAAGAAGACGCGCAGCGATCGGGAAGCGGTGTGGTCGTCGATACGCGGGTGTCGAGCGGCGGGGGCGGCTTGACCGCCGGCGTTGCCGCCGGGGCGGAGGTGCGCGACGCCCTGTCGGCGAGCGTCCTCGCGCCGGCCGCGCATGTGCCGGGCGCGGGGCTCGAACACGCCGACGACCCGGTCGCGCTCGACCTCGACCTTGACCTCGACCCGGAGCTCGATCTCCTCGACGGCTCCGACGCGGTCGGGCTCGGCGGCGCCGGTGCGGGCGGGCGCCCGATGAGCACGGCGGTCCCGGAGCCGGGTGCGCTACTCGTCTTCGCCTCGGGAGTGGGGGTCGTGGCTTGGCGTCTGAGACGGGTGCGGCCCGGCCGTGGGACGGCCGGCCGCTAGCAGCGGACGAAACGGCGCGGGGCTTCGCCCCGCGTGAACAGCTCGTCCTGCTCGCGATCTTCGCCGCCGCGCTCGTCCTGCGCCTTCTCCACCTGATCGAGCTGCGCGCGAACGATCCCTTCTTCCAGATCCCCGCCGTCGACGGTCGCGTCTACCACGCCCAGGCCCGGGCGATCGCCGGTGGCGACTTCGGTGACGGCGTGCTCTTCCTGGGTCCGCTCTACCCCTGGCTCATGGCCTCGCTCTACAAGCTGACGGGGCCGAGCCTGTTCGCGCTGAAGAACCTGCAGGCCGCCCTCGGTGCGGTCGACTGTCTGCTGGTCGCGTGGCTCGCGCGGATGCACTTCTCGTCGGCGGTCGCCCTGCTGGCCGCCGCGTTCACGGCGGTCTACGGGATGCTCGTCTTCTACGGCGGCACGGTGATGGTCGTGAACGTGCTCGTGCCGCTGGTGCTGCTCTCGGCCATCTGCGTCACCGACGCCCTGCGGAGGCCGAGCGCCGCGCGTTTCGGCCTGGCCGGGGTCGTCGTGTCCGCCGGGGTGCTGGCCCGCCAGGACCTGCTGCTCTACGGCTGGCTCGTGGCGGCGTGGATCTTCTTCTCCCTGCGAGAGCGGGTGCCCCTCCCGGCGCGCGCCGGCCATGTGGCCGCCTTCGTCCTCGGCATGTTCCTGCTGGTGCTTCCCTTCACCGCCCGCAACTGGCTCGTCGGCGGCGACCTGCTGCTCCTGAACTCCACCGCCGGCATGAACCTCTACATGGGCAACAGCGAGCGCTCGAACGGCGCCTGGGTGCCGCCCGCTCTCGGCCTTCGAGCCGACAGCCCGGAGACCATGCGGAGGGCCTTCCGCAGCGTGGCCGAGCGGGAGACGGGAAGGGCGCTGCGGCCCTCCGAGGTCTCCGACTACTGGACGGGCCTGGCCCTGCAGTGGATTCGCGAGAACCCGATCGCGTGGCTGAAGCTCGAGGCCCGCAAGGCGCTGCTCTTCTGGAACGTCCGCGAGGTGTGGAACAACCGATCGATCGACATCTCGCGCGAGTTCTCGTGGGTGCTGCGACTGCCTCTGCTGGGCTTCGGCGTCGTGGCGCCCCTGGCGCTGGTGGGGCTGGGACTGAGTGCCCGGCGCTGGCGCGAGCTCTTTCCGTTGCACGCCCTGGTGGTCGTCTACTTCGCGTCGGCCATGGCGCTCTTCGTGCTGTCGCGATACCGGCTGCCGCTGGTGCCCGTCCTGCTCGTCTTCGCCGCCCATACGGTCGTCGAAGCGGTCGCCCTGGCCCGCCAACGCGACTGGAAGCGCATCGGGCTCGTGGCGGGGTGGGTCGTCGTCCTGGCCCTGGTGGTCCATCGCGACATGGGCCGTGAGAACCTGTTCATGGCCCACTTCAACGTCGGGAACAAGTACCGCGACCTGGGCCGCTACGAGGAGGCGATCGCCAGCTACCAGAAGTCGCTCGCCATCAACCGGGGCTACATCTCGACCTGGAACAACCTGGCCCTCGCCTACGAAGGTGCCGGTCGCGAGCCCGAGGCCATCGAGGCCTGGCGACTCGTGCTCGCCCGGTCCGTCGAGCACGGCGACGCCACGCGAACCGAGCGAGCGGCCCGTCACCTGCGAGACCTGGGCGTCGATTCCGCACTCGAGCCGGGTGTCGAGTCCGGACCACCCGATCCCTGACCCGACCCCGTGTGCTAGCGTCAACGTCCGGGCGCGAGTAGCTCAGTTGGTAGAGCATCAGCTTCCCAAGCTGAGGGTCGCCGGTTCGAGACCGGTCTCGCGCTCCAGGGTTCCCGAACGCCCCCGGCCGGTCGAGCGCGGGGGCGTTCCCGTTCCAGGCCTCGAGAAGGCGGGCGCATCGGCGGGGCTCGGTGCGGCGTTGCTAGGCCCGGTTCCGGTGCCAGTCCGTCGCGGCGGCTACCGCGAGCGCGGCGATGCCCACGAGATCGACGATCGCGATGCGACGGATCGAATCGCTGTAGTCACCCACCCAGCCCGCGACGGCCAGGAACGAGAGCATGCTCGCGAAGCCGACGAGATAGCCGATTCGTCGCGCGGGCTCGTGGAAGGCCGCCAGCACGAGCAGGCTCCCGACGATCCCGAAGAGCACGGCCCGGTGTCGCATCAGGATCTCGAGATCGGGATCGTCGAGCACGACCCCGTATGCCGCCGCCATGCGTTCCGGCGAGAACGCGCCGAGGGCCGGGGCGAGGTTGATTGCTGCGGCGACGAGGATCCCTGCGGTCGCGAGATGCTTCATCGGCTGGCAGGATAGGCACGGGTCGGCCGGGTGACGAGCGGTGGGACGCCGGGGGCGTCGGGTAGACTCGGGCGATGGTCGCGTTCGCGCGCAGGGCCGTGCTCGTCTTGCTGGCGGTCCAGGCGCTGGCCGGGTTGCTGTGGACCGCGCAGCAGCTGGGCGAGCTGCCCCACTACGGGGACAGCAACGAGTACCTGCGGCTCGCGGGGACGCTGCGGGTCGACGCCCATCGGGGCATCCTGTACCCGGCCTTCCTCGCGGGGGTGGATCGGATCTCGCCCGGGCAAACGATGCTGCGCCCGATCGCGACCGAGCATCCGGATGGCGTGCCCTGCCCGGTGCCCGGCGGTGTGCTGCTCGTCCAGCTGCTGCAGCTGGCGCTCTGCGGGGCTGCACTCCTCTACTTCTTCGCCACCTTCCGGGCAGTCCTCTCGGATGCGTGGCGCCCCTCCCGGCCGGTGATGTGGTGGCTGTGCGCGCTGGTCCTCTTCGATCCGCTCGTGGCGCACTTCGCACTCTCGATCATGCCGGACGCACTCGCCCTGGCCGCGACCCTCGTGTTCTGCGCGGCGCTCGTGCGTTTTGGCCTGGGACTGGGCGCGCCGGCGCCTGCCGCTGCGTTGCTGCTGCTGTCCTTCCTGGCGAGCGCGACCCTGCGGCCCGAGAAGGGCTGGGTCCTGATCGGGGTGGCGGTGGCCAGCGCCGCGGCGTGGGGCTGGCTGGGCCGTCGTCGGAGGGTCGCCTGGGTGCCCCGGCAGGTCCTCGTGTCGCTGGGCCTCGTGGTGCTGGGCATGGCGCTCGCCGGGCTCTCCCAGCGAGCGGTCCACCGGGATTACGGGCGCCCGGGCCAGGCCGAGATCGTCATGAATGCGCGCATCGTCTTTCCCCATCTCGCGGACATCCACCCGGCGCTCGAGCCGTCGACACGGGCCCTCTTCTCCGAGGCCGACCTGGCCGAGTACGACAAGCACGTCCTGAATCCGGGTCCGGTGCTGCGGCGCGTGGCGAAGGGCGATCGCGAGGTGGCGCGGCGACTCACGCGGGAACTCGCCGGGGTCGCGCTGCAGCAGCGGGCGGGGGCCATCGCGTTCGACACCGTGAAGGACGCCGTCGAGAACGCGCTGCCCGGGCTCGGCTGGTACGGGCGACTCGCGGCCGTTCGGGTCTACGGGATCCGCAACTACGCGAGCTTCTCGCGCAGCGACGGCACGCCCTGGACCGCGCGTCTGATGCGGAGACATCATCCGCGAAGTACCCGTGCGTTCGTCGGGTTGTCCGCGCTCTCGGGTGCGGTCGCGCTGGGAATCCTGGTCTCGCTGCTCGTCTCGCGTCGGCTGCGCGTCGACCCGCAAGGCTGGGCGGCCATCGCCCCCTGTGCGCTCTTCGCCCTGGGCAACGGCCTGCTCTTCGCCGTCCACGCGGACCAGGTCAACCCCCGCTACACGATCGGTGCCGGGGCCATGCAGCTGGCCGCCCTCTACGCCCTGGCGCTGGCCTGGGCGCGAAGGCCCGGCTCCTAGTCGACGCCGTAGAGCCGCGCCGCCGTGCCGTGCAGCACGCGCTCGACGGTTCGTTCGGGCACGTCTTCGAGCACCCGGCTCGCATAGTCTCGCGGGTGGACGGCGGTAGACGCCGGGCCGACCGACATCGAGGTGGGGTGGGGGTAGTCGGTCTCGTACAGGATGTTTTCGGGATAGAGCTCGAGGGCCTTCTCGAGCCCGCTCTCCTCGAACCAGAAGCACGAGTAGACCTGGCGACGGAAGTACTCGCTCGGGAGGAGATCGTACTCCGGATGCTCCTGGTGGATGCCGGCGTTCGTCCACTGCCAGTCGAAGGCCTCGAGGGCGAAGTTCACCCAGCCGACGCCGCTCTCCACCGACACGAAGTCCAGCTTCGGGAAGCGATGGCAGACGCCGCCGAAGAAGATGTCCGCGAGGCACTTCTCGTTGTCCATGAAGGCGTTGGCACCGACCCGTGCGAAGTTCGCGCGCAGCCCCATCACCCGGGCGCCGGCCATGTCCCAGCTCGAGCCGCTGCCGATGTGGAAGCTGATGGGCAGGCCGGCGTCCTGGGCGGCGGCCCAGATCGGATCCCAGTGGCGATCGGCGAGCATCGGCTCGCCGAAGTCCTGGGGCTGGCTTCC